>SVQJ01000031.1 GCA_015065395.1 Oscillospiraceae bacterium | reverse complement strand
ATTATGAGGGAAACAACACATTTGTTTCCCTTGTAATCGTTAATCTAAATATTCCTCCTTAGCTCAGTCGGTAGAGCACCTGACTGTTAATCAGGTTGTCGCTGGTTCGAGCCCAGCAGGGGGAGCCAACAAAAAACACACCCAATCGGGTGTGTTTTTTGTTGGCTTTTCATGTTGAGTTCAGCCGCACAAGCTGCAGCGGCTATGCCGCGACAGGTTGGAGTTGTGACGACAGCGTGAAGGGTGAGTTTACATTAATTTGAACTGTGCTTCTTCACGCGAGCTTGCCTTTGGCAAGCCAATGTTTCACTTGAATATTTATCCGAGCGCTCGCAGTGCGAGATAAAGCTAGGCGCCTGAGAGACGAGAGATGGGGAGCATCGGAAAGCCGTCAGTGCTTGACGAGGCGACCATATCGAACGTCGGGTCATAGACCGAGCCCAGCAGGGGGAGCCATAAAATGTTTTTTTACACTTCCTTTTTTACGGACCTATTTTACCTTTTTTATTTTTTTAGAAGAGAACGGGAAAAGGATATTCTTTATGTATTTGATTTTTTACGTGTTACAACTGCGGAGACAAATGTGCCTGCAAGCATTACTGCAACAACGCATATAAGGACGATACTTGCAACGGGAAATTCCTCCACTTTATCGTCAGATGCATAAGTATCGAGGCCATCATGGGCTTTTGTAAGCTTTTTATAGGCAGCCTTATATTCCTCTTCCGTAACGGAGGGCGTTGTGAGTATCTCTTTGACGTCTTTCAGGCTCTGAGAGTATTTCTTTTTCGATTCCTTTGTATATGCGGAGACGTCTTCTGCCATACAGGCGTTGTAATAGGTATCAAGCTCGCTTCGGTCTACCTGGGAAACATTGAATTCAAGATAAAGACCTGCGCCTTTATAAACCGTGGTCTCTCCCATAGCGGAGGTGTGTGCCGATACAGAGCCGCTTTGATAAAGCTCAAGAGTCACCTCTCCGTATTCGCAGAAGATGCAAAGCACATAGATCTTATCCTCTTCAGCCTGAAAATCAAGATCAAAGAAGATCCCGCCGTCCATTTTCTCGCCGTATGATTCGGATAAGAGAACGTCGGTAGTATAAGCGTCCCCTCTTAGGGTGTACACAGCGGCGGATATTCCGTCGCTCCAATCGCCTTTAACAAAGAGTCCGGATACCTTTCCCTTTTTTGGTAAGGAGAATTTCTGGTAGATCTCCTTGTTTGTGAGGCTTCCGGCAAGAGGGCTGTCAGCGGAGATGGGTGCGTGGTCATAACCTGCGATCATGGGAGAAAGCTTATTGATGGCGCCCTTCAGAGCCTTTGTGCAGTTTACCTTGGATTCGGTATCGGCGCTGCGAGCCTTTTTGGCGGCCGAAAAGGCTTTTTCAAACTCCTCTGCGGAAACGGTGGTGCAATCGTCGCTGTTTATACTGTATGCCTTTGCAAGAATGCTCTCAAGGGCTGTGTATGCGGCTCTTTCCTCTTCCTTTTCTTTGGCAGAGACGGAGAGTTTGACGGTTATTTTTGTTGTGCCGGCAGGAGCGGTGACGATTCCGGATTCAATATCGAAGCCGCATGAGGCACTTTCGATATTATTCTTAAAGGCTGAAAATTCAAGCTGAACGGGGAGATTGGCGGTGGTATCAATGGTCACGGTGATCTCCTTTTTGGAAACCTTAACTGTACAGGAAACGGTTTCTCCGCTTGAGAGGGGATAATTCTCAACGATCATCTGTGCTTTGTCCGAGAGCATGGTAACAGGGGCACCTCTGCCGATGATCAAGGTAGAGTCACCTCTCTGACAGATAAAGGAATTCAGTGCTGCAACGGGGGATGAATAATCCGAATAGTAATCAAGGGCATTCACTGCAAGGCCGCAAAGCTCCGGTGAGACGGTCTCGTTGAAGGGAGCGTTGGCGATATACCACTCGCAAAGCGCACGTGCATCCGAAAAATCTTCTCCGCAAAGCTGCATTGTCTTTTTGCCGCTGACGGTAGCGCTCTCCCAATCGGTTGAGAGGTTTTTTGCAGCATCATTTATAAGGCTGTAGATATCGTTTGCCAGCTTTTCTGCCGATTTTGTTACGGCTTCGTATTCTTCGGAGAAGCTCGTATCAGCTTCGCAAACCTTACGAAGAATATACGAATATCCCCAAAGCTGATTGAGGGCGAAGAGATTGTCCTCAAGATGGACTTTGCCGTCTCTTTTTATAAGCTTTGCACCGGGGTAGAAATCGAAATCTGTAAGAGAATCTGCAATGTCCCGGCTCTTTTGGCCCATTTTATCAAGAGACAGATATGCGGTCTCCATATCGCCCGTTTTCATAAGAGCAACTGCACAGCCGTAGAGGTCTTCACCACGAAGGAGAACTGATTTTGCAACGGCGGGAGAGGCAAAGGCGGC
Source organism: Oscillospiraceae bacterium (assembly GCA_015065395.1). Classification (GTDB taxonomy): domain Bacteria; phylum Bacillota; class Clostridia; order Oscillospirales; family CAG-272; genus Avispirillum. The sequence continues at coordinate 10,461 of SVQJ01000031.1, read as the reverse complement.
GAAGGCGTCGCTTCCGGAATCTATGAGACTTTGGATGACTGCTTTTTTAAGAGCGGTATTATGGGAATAATCTTTTTTCTCAGAGGTCTTGAAGCTCAGTACATTCGAAAGGATGCTGTTCCAATGCTCCTTCATGTGCTTGTCGGCATCGTCGTAGCTCATGTATTCTTCCTTTTCAATGCCGGACATCTTTACGGTGACGGCATAGTCACACTGTGCACTTTTTCCTGCCTTTATGTGGGAAGGGATCTTGGAAATTGCTGTTACACCCATAGCCGTTTCCGGGAAATCAACAATAACGTCGGCATTGTTGGTGACCGTAACTCTGGAATATATCACTATATCCCCAAGATTTTTTGAAAGGGATGCAAACTGGCGGACAATATAGTCAAGAGAATCTGAGGAGAAGCTGTGCACGCTTACCGGGTACGGGTCCTCCGTTGTCAGATCGAATGCAAAAATATTTTCCGCATAGCTGACCTTGATGCTTTCATCAAGGAGGGTATACTCAAAGGACCCGTCTCCGAAAACAGAAACGGGATATCCTGACCAGCCTATGGTTGCACTCTCTTCTGAAACGAAAGAGTAATCCTCGTTCACCACCCTGCCCAAAGCAAGGGATGAAGGTATCAGAAATGCGCCGGCAAGGAGCACGGCTATAAAAGCAGATACAGATCTTTTAATTAGCATAACAATCATTCTTTCGATTTTATTCGTTATCGGTTTTTATCATTATAAACCACAAAACCAAATATGTCAATCAATTTAACCTTTTGTTTACGATTGATAGGACTGCTCTTTGTAAAAAATGATGATTTTCTGTTGACGCAAAGCAGGGTGTGTGCTAAAATGTATACAATAAAACAAATCTTAAGAGGTGTGTTATGAAAAAAATTCTTTCCATGCTCATCGTCATGGCTCTTCTTATAACGGGATTTGCGTTTCCCGTTTCTGCACAGGAAAGTCAGACAAAGATGACTATCACTTCCGATATGATTTCCGTATCGGGAGGAACCTTTGAGTACGACGGCTATCTTAACGCTTATAAGATCACACCTGCAGCGGCAGGAGAAAAAGTGGCTGTAAGCCTAGCTGACAATTATCCTATCCTTGCTGTGTGGGTCCCTGCCACAGCTGCAGATAAAGAGCTTGAAATAGTGATCGAAAATGACAACTATTTGTCAACGGTAGATCTTTCGGCAGGTCATAAATTCATTGGAATTGACTCCGGATTTAGCGTAGGCGGTTTTTCCTTGGCTTTTACTCCTTCCGATATCTACAGCATTTATCTTTATGCCGATACATATAATATCGATCCTTCTGAGGTTGAAGCGGTAGCTAACGGTTCTCTTAACGATTATACCGAGCAGGAGCTTACTCTTGACAGCTATGAGGTCGACCGTTATACCAAGTATTATTGGGATAACGATATCGTTTATAATGAATCCTTCTATGTTATCACCGATAAAAACGGAGTGGTTCAGCCTAATGAAATGATGTATGAGATAGACAGAGTCGTTGCAGTACAGGATTCCTATCTTGAAAAGGAATATGTATACGGAGAGGACTATCTCATAGAGGACGGCAAGCTGGTTATTCCCGAGACCACATCCATTCATGTGTATGATCATTCACAGGTGTTCAGCGATGCCACAACAAACTCCGGATGGTGGAAAACTCTTGACGGTTCTTATGTTCTCGGCGGCCAGTACAATATGTATTTCACCGGCTATCTGAACATAACTTATACAGTTAAGGATACATGGGGCGGTCCCGTGCCCGAATCAAAGGGTATGTATCTTGATAATATTATTTCTAAGCTTAATACACCCGGTAGTACAGTTAAGCTTCTCGGCATCGGAGACTCCATAGCCGGAGGCGCGAATGTTTCCGCAGATCTTAATGTTGAGCCCTATGCAGACAGATGGAGCGATATGGTTGCAAAGGAAGTTCAGAACCGTTATTCTGATGTGAACGTAGAGTACAGCACCATCGCTCAGGGCGGCGCTACCGCAACTCTCGCTATCGAAAGAATGAACGAGATCCTTGCTTATGATCCCGATCTTCTTATGATCGAGTTCGGTACAAATGAATGTATGGCAGGTGACAGTGCATCTGTATATATTGATACTCTCAAGCAGGCGATCGTGGCTGTTAACGCTAATATCCCCGATTGTGATATTATTCTCGTTGCTCCCATTTTGTCCAATCCTCTCATTTTCCCCGATGATTGGTTCTTTGCTTATGCCGATGCTCTTTACGAGCTTGAGCGAGAGGGCGTTGCTATTGCAGATACAACGAGTATTTGCCAGTATGTCCTTACTAACAAGGATTATCTTGATATGACAGGCGACTTCCTCTGCCATCCCAACGATTTCTCAAGCCGAATCTTTGTTCAGACAATACTTAAGACCCTTGAGCTGGGCACAGAGAGCGAATATATCGCAGGCCTTGCAGACAGGATCACAAAGTACAGATACGAAAACGATTTCTATGAGGCAGAATGGGAGACTTTTCAGTCTCTTGCGGCAAGCGCAAAGAACGAGATCTCTGCTTGTACAAGTGCGAAGGAAGCTCTCGAAACATATAGAGAGAAGGCAGCAGAGCTTGATGCTGTTCCCAATATTGAGGATGTTGATGCAAGCGCAGCACTCGATTGCTCAAATATTATATACAACAACTCAAAGGCTTATGAGACCGTAACCGAGGTTTCCAGCCTTTCCGCTCAGTATCTCAGCGATGAAAAGGCGCTTGCCTTTACGATTTCCTATGCAAGAAACTGCTATGCGATGATAGATTACACCGTAGGTGATTCTGTGGTTTCTGCGGATGATTACGATTATGTTGTTATTACAGCGTATATTCCCGAAACCAACGGCACAAGATCCAAGGCTTCAAGGATCCTTTATAATACAAGTGCAGGTGCCACATCTCAGATAACCGTGGACCTCACGCGTGACGGAGCATATCACTCCTATATCGTTGATCTTAGCGGCGAAGCTAACTGGAAAGGCACAGTATCATCGCTCCAGTATTTTGCTTTTGCTTCCTCCAATGTTGGCGATAAGCTCTATATCAGCTCGATCTGCCTTGCAGGCGACCTTGCAGAGGCAAAGGATATTGCGATCGAAAGAGAGAGAGCGGCAAACAATAATGCGGCTGAGGCGTATACGATCCTCATGTCTGACAGCCGGATGTGCGAAATGCTTTCTGCTGACGGCGAGGAGGAATATATATTGGGCGATGTAAACGGCGACGGTGCGCTTTCCGCAAAGGATGCCCTTCTTCTCAGACGTTGTCTTGCAGGTTATGAGGATGTGCTTGCCAACGCTTCTGCTCTTGATATGGATGCCAGCGGAGCAGTAGACGGAGCTGACAGCATCATCATGAGAAAAACTCTTGCCGGAGTTGTTGAAGAGGTGATCATAGGCGGTAAGAACATTGAGGTCTCCTATGATGAGGATCAGGAAAGTGCAAAGCTTGTTTATAAGAAGGCAGCAACTTCTCTGTCTATCGATCTTTCTTCAGCAAATCTCAGTGCGGATATGTTCAAATATATCACAGTTTGCGCTAAGAGCGCAGACGGAAGAGCTGTAGACGTAGCGCTTACCCTGGTTGCAGGTGGACAGGAGTACACCGGCAGTGCAGCAACACAAGCTCTCGCTTCCTTCACTGCAGACAGTGCAAAGTTCGTTGATGCTTCCGGTGAGATCACATCTATCGTTATTACCTTTGATGCTCAGTATGGCGAGATCATCTATCTTGACTCCATCGTTCTCACACCTACGCTGAGCTCTGCCGAAAATGCGGAGATAGTTCGCGTGGGTGCGGCAAATCTTATATAAAACGCATTTTCAGACAAAATGGTCGCTTTTTTGAAAAAAGCTTGGCAAAATCTTTGAGAATTGGTTTTGCTGATAATTGACAGTCAATAGCCGCAGGAATAGCATCACAATGATATTCCTGCGGCACCCGGGATTGTTATACCCTAAAAAGAGGAAAGTGCACAAAAATGAGCTCGTTCATTTTTGTGCACTTTCCTCTTTTTAGGGAATTTGCATTTTGTTTTCTTAAAGTCTCTTTGATTCTTTCCTTGAAAGGAAAGAACTAAAAATCACAGTAAGACACAAGGGGCTTTTTTCGGCCCCCTGTGCTCTTTATTTTCAATCAGAAAATGATCTCTTTCTTTGCCTCTGAAGAGTCGTAGATACCCTGCATGATCTTTGAAGTTTTTACTGCATTGTCGATGTGAGCGCGGTTTGCCTCTCCTGTTTCGATACAGTTAAGGAAAGATTTGATCTCCTCGAGATACATATCATTATCCGCGGGAAGCTCGTATCTTTCTTCCTTCAGCTCACCGTTTTCGGAGTAGTACATGGTAAATCCTCCGCAATAGTCAAGGCGGATACCTGCCTTGGTCCCAAGGAAATCAAGATAGTTTTCGTCTACATCAACGTTCTGTGCCCAAGCGCCTTCAAGAGAGATAACGGGGCCTTCGGTTCTGATGATGGCAGAAACTGAATCGTCAACGTCGAAAACTCCGTTAACATCCTTAGTGTCCTCGCTCCACATGCTTCTGTAGAGATAATTTTTGATGTCGCATCCAAGCTTTGAGTAAGCAACGCCGGTTACGGACTTAGGATCGGGATCGCCCAGGCAGTACATTACCTGATCAAGGCGGTGAACACCCCAGTCTATAAGAACGCCGCCGCCGGACTGAGATTTATCCGTAAATGCGCCTCCGATACCGGGGATGGATCGGTAGCATCTGAAATTGATGAAAACATGGTATACTTCTCCCAGCATACCTGCCATGATCCTGCGGCGCACCTCTTCAACGCTTGCGTTGAAACGGCAGACAACGCCGATGTTCAGAACCTTTCCGGTTTCGTGCTGGACCTTTTGCATTTCCAAAGCCTCGCTGTAGATCCTTGCAGAGGGCTTTTCGCAAAGCACGTGCTTGCCTGCGCGAAGAGCATCAATGGAAATGGTCTTGTGAGAGATGTTGTGGGTGCAAACGCTGAGGGCAACGATCTCGGGATCCTCGATAGCCGTATGGTAGTCCTCAATAGCGATACCGCAACCGTATCTCTCAACGCATTTTTCTGCCTTTTCCTTGATGATATCGCAGAAATACTTGATCTCAACATTTTCACATTGGAGATAAGATGGGATATGAGCGGATGTTGCAATGTTTCCGCATCCGATGATAGCAACTTTCATTTTAGACATGATTTCGACCTTCCTTTTCCCAAAATTTGGGAACATTTGCATATCTTTTTCAATTATAGCAAAAAAAACTGCAATTTCTACTGTTTTTTTTATTTTATAACACTTTTATATAATTATTTTATTGTTTTTTTTATTTTTTGGGCAGCAAAGAAAGCAAAAGCTGTCATAAGTATGTCTTTGAGAAGAAACGGGGCACTGATTGCCGAGAAGGCAGAAACAAATCCCGGTCCTCCTGTATTCATATAATGCATGACCCCAAGGGAATGACATACCAATATCCCTGTCAGTCCAAGGAGCAGGGCGGTGGAGGTATTTTTCCCTTTCCCCATTCCGCAAAGGAGGGCGAGAAAGACAAATCCGATAATAAACCCGCCTCCGAACTCAAACAGCGGCGATATTCCCCCGCGAAATCCGGTGAACACCGGCACGCCGATGCAGCCGATGGCGATATAGCAGAGGACGGGAACGGTGCCTCCAATGATTCCCAGGGTGTATCCTGAAAAAGAAACGGCAAAGGTCTGGAGCGTCAACGGCACGGGAAAGGGTAACGGTATCTGCCATACGGACATGACAGAAATGAATGCGCTCATAAGCCCCGCGATCGCTAATTTTTTTGATCTCATATTCTCAGAAAAGCATATCGTAGTTTATACTTTGACAAAACAGGCGGCGCACCTCTTCCTTGTCATCGGTCTGGCCGAGAGCCCACATGAGCTTTGTAACCGTAGATTCAGGGGTCATATCAAAGGTCTCGAGCAGGCGGAATTCTTTTTTTAGCTTGTGGCCAACCTTGTAAATCGCAAGATCACTGCCCTCACGGTCTACCTGAGTGGCCATGACCACGGTCTTCCCGCTTCTGATGAGCGCTTCCAGCTGGGGAAGATAAATATCGGGAATACCGCCCACGCCGTAGCTTTCGATTATCAGTCCGTCACACAGCTCACCTACGGCGCTCAATGCTTCCGCAGGCATTCCGGGCGTGAGCTTTAACAGCTGGACCCGGCGGCTGAGGCTGTGGTAAAAGCAGACATCGCCCTTTTTTTCAAAGGGGATATAACGAACAACTCTTCCCGGATGAATAACGCCGATCTCCGGAAAATTGATGCTTGTGAAGGCGTTGTAGCTCTTTGTACGCACTTTTTTTGCTCTTGTTCCCGCGATTATGTTTCCGCCGAAAACGATAACAACACCGCTTTCATAGCCGGCGGCGAAGCGGAGGCTGTCTAAAAGATTGGTTTTTGCATCAGTTGAGTCCTCGTCTATGGGCCTTTGGGATCCTGTGAGAACTATAGGCTTCGAGGTGTTCTGGATAAGATAGGAAAGGGCTGCGGCCGTATATGCCATAGTATCGGTACCGTGGCATATAACAAAGCCCTGATACTTCTCGTAATTCTCTTCGATTATCTGAACAAGGCGGAGCCAATGATCGGGGGAGATGTTTGTGGAATCAACGCTGAAGGGCTGTATGGTATCAATGGAGCATATTTCTTTTGCATCGGGAATATAGCGAAGCAGCTCCTCCGGGGTGATCGACGGAGAGAGGCCGTATTCGGTTTTTCGCGATGCGATGGTTCCTCCGGTCGCGATAAGCAAAACCTTTTTCATTCTATCAGTCCTTCCTGTATATTTACTAAGTAGAATTGTATCACATTAATGCTTAAAATGTAAAGGGGGAAATGTTTTTTCCTATTGTTAAACGAGAAAAAATGTGTTATACTGAAAAAAATGTCTATGGAGAAGTAATAATGGGAAATATAATCATTCTTGAAGAGACCACAAAAAGCCCCATAACTCTTATCGGAGAGAGAGCGGGTATTTGCTGGGGCGCGGATATATCGAACAAAGAGAAGAATTATAAAAGAGGTCTTGATTGTATCAATGCAAACCACGGACGAACCTTGGAATATGTAAATGTTGAGCTTGTTATAGACGGTTATTCCGCAAGGGTTATCCGCGAATGGTATACACATATCGGCGGTGCCCCCACCCGCCTTCAGGCCAGCACCAGATATATTGATTATGGCGATTTTGAATATGTAACCCCTCCGAAGGTATCAAAAAATTCCGATGCTCTTGAAATATATGAGGAGGCTATGCGCTCAGTCACCAAGGCTGCAAAGAAGCTTGAGGAGCTGGGTATCCCCCGGGAGGACAGCGCAATGCTCTTGCCCCTGGGTATGACCACAAAAATCGTTGATAAACGTAACATGAGAAATCTTATCGATATGTCTCGCCAGAGAATGTGCACCAGAGCATATTGGGAATACAGAGAGCTCTTCTCCGATATCTGTAAAGCACTTTGTGAGTATTCCCCTGAATGGAAATATATAATCGAAACCCAAATGAAACCTAAATGCGAAGTTCTCGGATATTGCCCCGAGACGTATTGCTGCGGCAGAAAGCCTAAATTTGAGCCTTGATTTATAAATTGCGGCTTGGCGGCGGACAGAGAAGTTCTCGTTCTTTCCTTGAAAGGAAAGAACCAAAGGAACTTTAAGAAGGCAAAAAGGCCCTAAAAAGAGGAAGGTTCACAAAAATGAACGAGCTCATTTTTTGTGAACCTTCCTCTTTTTAGGTTACGGCACCGCATTTTGCCTTGGAAGCTTTAGTTATCCATTTTATAAAGTTTTTTGCAGAGCTTTTTTTCAAAAAAGCGACCGTTTCTTCCCTATAACCGTAAATTCGGATGCATTTTTTACAACCAATATCAATGCAAGGCGGATAAAGGTACTTTTGCCAAATTATCTTTGTTTCACGGTGAAAGGGATATCTCCTGTTGACAAAAAACATTTATCGGGGTAAAATAAAATGAATTAGTTTACAAAAAAGGAGGTAGCTTTATGAATGGGAGAAATATTATCTCGGACTTGAAGGACAGATGGCATAGCCTTTCCATTAGGGGCTCGGATATCTTTGCGGCTTTTTGTACCTCCTTTATAATTTCCTCTTTGGTTTTTGCTTTTGGAGGGGATTTTCAGAATCTAAGCTATGTGCGCCAATATCCGTTTGCGCTTTCTGTTGTGATCTGCGTTGTGGGATTTTTTATAATCATTGGTGCATCTCTTGCAATGAACACTAAGAGGCTCATTCCTGTGTCACTTCTGGCATTTGCCCTTGTTTTTTCCGTGGTGCTTGTTTCTGCTCGCTCGGGGGATGTTTTTTTTAATCTCGGTGTGAGCGTGGTGCTTGTCCTTTGCGCAAAATATGCGACTGATGATGACAGGGCCGGCTTTTCCCAAATAAGCCTTTCCCGAAGGGGATCTCTCGTTATCGTCTGGGTGATGATCGCTGTATTTACATTGGCGGTATTCTATTTTACAGCGCTGAAATACAAAAGCTTTTATCATTCCACTTTTGATTTCGGTATATTCTGTCAGATGTTCGAGAGTATGGCAACAACCGGCCTTCCTACGACGACTATCGAAAGAAGCCGTGAGCTGAGCCATTTTGCAGTGCATTTTTCGCCCTTCTTCTATCTTCTTTTGCCGGGGTACTTTATTTTCCGCTCTCCTCTTTATCTTCTGTTTGCTCAGGCATTTGCGGTGGTCTTGGGTGCTCTCGCTGTGCGACGTATATGCAGAGCTTTGGGCCTTTCGGACAGCACGGGAGTGCTGGCGGCGGCAATATATCTTTTGTTCCCCACCATGGCAAACGGATGCTTTTATGATTTTCATGAGAACAAATTTCTTTCGGTGCTGATCCTTTGGCTCGTTGCGTTTATACTGGAACGAAAAACCGTCCCTGTTTGTGTTTTTGCGCTGCTTGTCCTTTCCGTTAAGGAGGATGCCTTTATATATGTGATCGCAATATGTCTTTGGATGTTTATAACCAAAAGGCAAAGAAGGCTTGCCGTAGGCATTTTTGCATTTTCACTGTTTTGGTTTTTCTTTGCCTGCAATATGATAGAGCTTTGCGGCGGAGAGATAATGTCAGGCAGATTTGATAATTTTTCCCTCAGCGGCAAAAGCAGTCTTTGGGATACAGTAGTCACCTGCTTTACAGATATCGGTTACCTGATAAAGGAGGTCTTTTCCGGAGCCGATACCGGGGCTTTCAGGGAAATGACATATTCCGGCCAAAAGCTGGAGTTCGTGCTTTGGACCTTTGCGCCCCTTTGCTTCACTCCGTTTTTGAGAAAGCGTCCCTCAGAGATGGTGCTTCTTCTGCCCCTTCTCGTTATCAATCTCATGCCCTCATGGATGTATCAGTACGATATTGATTTTCAGTATACCTACGGAACGTGCGCCCTTATAATATTCCTTTTCATACTCTTTCTCCGCGAAGCGAAGATCAACGTCCGCGCATTCGTGCTTTGTGCAGGCATAATGATGTGCACCGTTTTTGCCCTTTCCGCCTCCTATCCCAAGGCTGTTAATTATTATGAAAAATATACCGCAGACAGGGAGATGTATCAAAAAACAGAGGAAGCCCTTTCTACGGTGGATAAGGAAGCCTCTGTAACAGCATACGGATATATCGTGCCCCATTTGTGGTATATTGAGGACCTGCGTTCCTGTCCCGAGTATAATGAGCCGTATAAAAAAACGGATTACTATATAATCGATACAAGGTATGAGAAGGATTCCCATACGCCTGAAATGTACAGAGCCATGGGAGACAGCTATGAGCTTTGCTTGCAGGAAGGATATGTAAAAATATTCAAGCTAAAGGAAAAATAAAGATGGGTGATGTAAACGTTCATAAGAATCACCGCAAAAGGATGCGGGATAAATACGAAAAATACGGAGCAGATGTTTTTGATACCCATCAGCTGTATGAAATGCTTTTGTTTCATTCTCAGAGGCAGGGCGATACCAATCCTATTGCCCATAATTTTCTGATAGATCATCCGGACGGTGCTGCGGGAGCGCAATCCTCCGAGGAGCTTTGCGATGCAGACGGCATTGGCCCCCACAGTGCAAATCTGATACGGATATCCTTTGATACGACCGTGCGTATTCTGTGTGACAGGCTTTGCAGATCTGCTATGGAATCGGATTTTACGGTCAGAGCCTTTTTGTGGCTGTGGTTCAAAAACAAGCCCGGACATACGGTTTGTGCATTGCTTTTGAATGATAAGAAAAGGCTTTTGGATTGCTGTGTTCTTACACTTGGAAAAAGCTCCGTTGCCGAGGAGTATTTGTCTGTTTTGCTGCAGGCAATGAAAAGCTGTGATGCAACGGGAGTGATCCTCGGACATAATCATAAAACCAATATCTGCGAGCCATC
>SVQJ01000224.1 GCA_015065395.1 Oscillospiraceae bacterium | reverse complement strand
TTCAAGCAATCTCTTATAAATCGGATAATTCACGCCACAACCGATAAGACCGATAACTCCAACAATAATACCAAGCACCATCCCCGGCACACCGTTGCCAATAACCTGCATCGCCAAGCACATTCCAACGCCAAAAACGAGTGCCGATACTATACCGCAAGAGTAGGTAAAAATTGTAGCAGGAAGTTTTGCGCGGTTGTCCAATTTTTTGAGGGCAACGATTTTTGAATTATCTTTCGGTGCATAGTCCTTTGCGATTGATTCTGCTAAAATTTTGTCTGTGTTCATTTTAAGACCCTCCTTTTGATCTGTAATTATATTTTACATTTTCAAGGAGATTTCATGAACAACACGAAATATTAAAAGTGTTGATTTGAAAAACAAATCCTTATTTAGATGACTTCATGGATTGTTATAAGGATTCTTACAGGGAGTGAAGATAAATATTCCGGAGGAGGTATGATAGAAGCCATGGTCGGACGGCAAATTAAATTTACCGGAAGTGATAAGCGGATCGAAAGATATCCCAGAGCAAGCGGATCAGAGAGTATGGAGGGAGGTACGGGATGGAAAGCTGCTGAGATAGCGTTCAATTTCTTTTGAATTGCGCAGAATAATCAGCTTGTTACTGAAAGGAGAAATTCGCTCCCTGAGGTTGTCAGCACCGGATTCGTAATCTTTTGACCAGCGAAACATTGCTTTCAGCATGCTGAGGCTGGGGCGATAGGAACAGGGTTCAAGCCCAAGATTTTGCTTAATCCATCGAAAAAGAATACGTTTTTGCCGCACGAAAAGAGGCGGTTCAAGGAGAAGAAGCGTGTCGGCAGCTGACATACCTTCTGCAAAACAGGGACGGCCGGTATCTTCGATAATATAACTGTTTTGCATCAGAATATTATGAAAAAGTTTATTTCGCTTTTCAGGCGGGTTTTTTCGGTTGCCGGAGGGGAAGGAAGCGTCTTTTTCGTAAACCAGGTTATCCAGAGAAAAACAGGGAACAGCGGTGAGAGAAGAGAGACGATGGGCAAGTGTGGTTTTTCCGCCAGCCACAGGTCCGACAATATATATTTTCAAAACAAAACCCCCCGGGAGATGAATGGGAATATGCTTGTATGAACTTCATGATAACACAACGATGGCTTGTGTTTGATAGGCAGTTGAAAATTTTTGAAAATGAAGGCTGAGAAAACAAGCCGCAGCATATGCTGCGGCTTGAAAATGGATTCGATTGAGAAGAGTGGGATAATTACTCCTCTTCGCGCATGGACTTTGCTTCTTCAATGACAGTTGCTTCGAGCATCTGGGGAAGCTGCTCGTAACGCTCAAAGGTGAGGGTGTAGCTGCCGCGTCCCTGAGTTACGGAACGGAGGGTGGTGGAGAAGTCATGCATTTCGCTCATGGGAACTTCAGCTTCGATCTCAGTCAGCTTACCGGTCGGAGTCATACCGAGAACACGGCCGCGGCGCTTGTTGAGGTCACCCATGATATCACCGGTGTTGCTGTCGGGAATGAGAACCTTGAGGGTTCCGATGGGCTCAAGGAGAGCGGGGCTTGCCTGGGGGATACCGGCTTTGAATGCCAGCTTGGCAGCCATCTGGAAGGACATATCGTTGGAGTCAACGGGGTGATAAGAACCGTCAACCAGTCTTGCAAGAACGCCAACCATGGGATAACCAGCCATAGTACCGGTCTTAACAGCATCGCGCAGACCTTTTTCAACAGCCGGGAAGAAGTTTCTGGGAACGGAGCCGCCGAATACGCTCTCTTCGAATACGAGATCGAGGCTGTCGGTGGGCTCAAACTCGATCCAAACGTCACCGTACTGACCGTGACCGCCGGACTGTTTCTTATGTTTACCCTGAACCTTAACCTTCTTACGGATGGTTTCACGATAAGCAAAGCGCGGCTTAATGAGGGCGATCTCTGCGCCGAATTTAGCCTTCAGCTTGCTGGTGATAACATCCAGATGCTGCTCACCGAGACCGGAGAGGAGCTGCTGATGAGTTTCGGGATTGAGCTCGAAGGTGATGGTGGGATCTTCTTCCATGAGTCTCTGGAGACCCTGAGCGATCTTACCTTCATCGCCTTTGCCCTTCGGGGTAACAGCCATGGTGAGGCAGGGGGTAGGATACTCAACTTTAGCAAATTTAACAACGCGCTTGGCGTCGCAGTAGCTGTCGCCGGTTACAGCTTCAGCAAGCTTGGTAACAGCACCGATGTCGCCGGCGCCGATGTAATCGGCATCTTCCTGCTTCTTACCCTTTACAAATACCAGTTTGCCGAGACGCTCAGTCTGGCCGGTTCTTGCGTTAACAGGAGTGATATCAGCAGAAAGCTTACCGGAAATAACTTTGAAGAAGGAGAGCTTACCAACAAACGGGTCAGCAACAGTCTTGAAGACATAGGAAGCAAGAGGAGCGTTTTCATCGCACTTGATTTCGACTTCCTTATCGTCAGCATCAACGGCCTTCTCACAGATAGCTTCGGAGGAGGGAGGAACGATGGAAACGATGGCGTTCATGAAGATATCTACGCCTTCCATGGAGGTGGGGGAACCGCAGAATACGGGAGCGAGAGCACCGGTAGTAATACCGAGCTGGATGCCCTTTTCGATCTCTTCTTTGGTGAACTGCTCGCCATCAAAGAACTTGAGCATGAGTTCTTCATCAGTCTCAGCAATCGCTTCGCTGAGGGTCATGATGGATTCTTCAATGATATCAGCAGCGCCTGCGGGAACAGCAACTTCCTTGCTCTTGCCGCCTGCGTATGCATAAGCCTTGTTTTCTGCCAGGTTGATGTAGCAAGCAACCTTGTCACCCTCGAGATAGGGGATGATCAACGGACAAACGGAAGAACCGAATGTCTCACGAAGCTGACCGAGAACCTTAT
>SVQJ01000223.1 GCA_015065395.1 Oscillospiraceae bacterium | reverse complement strand
CTGAAAAAAGCTTCCCGCAGATCCATACCGGCATCTCCAATCATGAAACATTGTTTTTAAGAGCCTCCAGCTGAGTTTTGAGCTCGCTGTTTTCTTTGAGCAGCCGAAGGACCTCATCCTTAAGGCCTTTCATCGTTTTGGGCATGACATACTCCTGCGGATCGGCGACGTAGGAAGGGCTGCGTTTTTTGCAGCGGCCATCCGTCGGGATGATCTCTTTGGTTTCAGGATCGACCCTGCCGATCAGTTTTCTTTTTGAGCGGGATCTTTTCAGCTCCGGATCCCAGAAAGACTGGTTTTCGTAAGCATAAGTAATACCGGATCTTTTATCGGTTTGATAGACAATTCCCATTGGAAAACCTCCTTTATCTTTATGCGTATAGTATAACACATAAAGATAATAAAGTCAACCCCTAAATGCGAAAAAACCTTGATTTTTCAAAGAAAATCGAGGTTTTCAGATGAAAAATACATGGTTATGTAAGACGCGATTCAAGCTCAAAAAACTGTGAATAGTAACTGCCGTTTGTTACTATTCACAGTTCAATGGTAGTTAGATAAGAAAATCGACTCTCCAGATAAGGGGGAGTAACAAAAAAATACAAAAAAAGGTTGACAAAAACCCAAAAATGTGCGGCCGCTCTCGCTACTGATTAAATATAAGAGGTAGCGAGAGCGGCCCTTGAATTAGTACCAAATCACGCTAATTCAAGGAGGTGCACAGTTTGTTCCATCAAAAGCTCAAACAGGTTTTAAATGATTCTATTGCCACATTACATTCTGATATGGACTCCTTTGTTGTTAATCCCGGCAAAGATCTGTCCCGCGTGAAGAAGATATCCGCGGATTCCGTAGTCTCTTTTCTTATTTCACAGGGAGCTTCCTCTTCTAAATGCGAAATACTTGACTTTTTCCAACTTGCCCAAAATACCCCTTCGGCTTCAGCAATGACACAACGTCGATCACAGCTAAAACCGGAAGCCTTTGAAACAGTATTTCATACATTCAATTCGAAAGCCCGGGAACTGGAGCCTTCCGCCAACCCGTCTCCTTATCGTTATCTTGCCGCTGACGGATCCACTATATCCTTCTTCAGCTTTCCCCGTTTCGCTTCTGACGAATATTTCTCCACACAGGGAAATACCACCAGAGGCTGGTATGGAATGCATATCAACGCCTTCTTCGACCTGAAGTCAAAAACCTATACCGATGCAGTTATACAGCCATTTCATGAGCACGATGAATTCGCCGCCTTTTGTCAGATCGTTGACAGGCACGAAGTGGTTTCGGGTACCAAAAACATTTACATCGGTGACAGAGGGTACTGCTCATACAACAATATGGCTCATGTGATTGAAACAGGCCAATTTTTCCTGTTCCGAACAAAAGACGCTGATAAAAAAGGGCTCATCGGAAACTTCAACTTCCCCAATACAGAGGAATTTGATATATCCGTTCTAGTTTCGCTGGTTCGATCCAGTCGCCGTTCCGTAACGGTCAGAGACGGTACTTACCGGAGGTTTATTGGAAAATCTGTGTCTTTTGATTTCCTGCCTTATGGTTCCAAAGACTGTTATGAACTGGAATTCCGAGTCCTGCGTTTTCCAATATCCGTTTCTGCCTTCGAATGCATCGTAACCAACCTTCCGGCTGATGAATTTCCTGTTTCACGCATCAGGGAAACGTATAACGCCCGGTGGGGTATTATGCCGATATCGGCATAATCTGCCATATGCCGATATTTTGGAAATGCCGACTTTTTGAGAAACATAACATAGGAACCAGTGTCCCAAAATCATTGTCGGCATTTATTCCTTTATGAGAAATGGATGTAGCATCTAATTGATTGTCTGAACAGTCTGCAGGCTATATAAAAAACGCATTTTGACGGCTTATTTTTGCTTCGGAACAAGGATTTTCCACTGTAAGTCATTTCGAATTACGGATTACGACATTAAAATTAATGCCGATATAAAACCTTCAGTATACCGAAACAAACGCATCAGCATTAATTATCGGCATTTCTAAAATGTCGGCATATGGGGCATAGAAACGTCTTTCAGAAAGCTGAAATACACCATTGGATTAACGAACTATCACTCGTATAAGCCGGAGCACATCAAACAGGAAATATGGTCAAAACTGATCGCTTATAATGCCACGGAGATACTAATAAATCATTGCGTGATTGAAACGGATGATAAAAGGAAATACTCCTATTCTGTCAATTTCACGGTAGCTGCTCATTTGTGTAGAATCTACCTCCGTCTGCTCACGGAGGCAGATTCCATAGATGTAATGGCACTGATCAGAAAGGAATTGATCCCGGTAAGAGATGAGCGACAATATCCTCGACCGACTGTTGCTCACTTCAGAAAGCCGAAATATATGATATATCGAACAGCCTGATCCTTGCCATACATCATTCATTCTACAACTTTTTCAAGCAGATGGGAATCTGCTTATTTGTCATACCCAAAATTTGAAAAACAGGACCTGATATGTCTATCATGACTGTTTCAAAAAGCGCATAGCACCTGTTGACCAATAATCTGACGTCATTAATCGTGACAACTGCTTTCTATACTCACTTATCTAACAACCATTGAACTGTGAATAGTAACAAACAGGCGCTGACGGTAAAACTGCCTGCAAAAGCAGCAAAAACCGGGGCTGCGCACTAAGTATGTACCTGATGCGGCAGTCCCGGTTTAACGGATCGTTATTATATTGTGAAACTCTGTACTAACTATTCTTTATTTGCCATGCCGCTTCCTGTAATCATCGCGGATCGGCTCAAGCAGTTCTTCATTGTCCAAAGCGCAGGACATTTTGTCGGCGGACGGTGCGCTCCTGGCAAAACTGACCGCCGCAGACATCACCTCGTAGTTGAGTCTTGTACC
>SVQJ01000222.1 GCA_015065395.1 Oscillospiraceae bacterium | reverse complement strand
GAAGATCATCCTCAGTTGCTGAGCGTTCAACGCATCTAAGCGGCTGTACTATGTCTTTTCCCAAAACGAATTTGTTAGGTGTTGCAACAAATCCGAATTCAAGTCCCCGTGCAGTCTTAACAATAACGTTATCGCCTACGCAGTAATCCTTTTTTTCAGGGGAGAAAAAGTATACTTTTCCCGCATCCTTGAATTTAACTCCTATAACTTCTACCTGCTGATCAGGGAGGATTTCTTCAAATTCGTTAATTTCGTTCTTTTCGTTGTCTATATTCATGTTCATTCCTTTCATCGATCAAACCACTTCTAAGGCAAGAGTGGTCATAACTGCATATATAGAGGCGTTGTTCTGTGTAATATCATCCTTTGCTGAGTTGAGAGCGTTGTATACGTTCAAAAGCTTTCTGATCTTCAGTCGGTGAGAAATTTCTGCAAGCTCAGGATCTGCATCCGGATTTTTAGCTCCGGATTTAATTGCCAGCATATCCCGTAAGGTGTAAACCGCACAGTCAAAAAAGTGCTCAAATTCAACCCTTGTGTATTTAGTGTTTGCGGCAAAAATCAGTGCCTCACTTTTACTCTCTTTGCACAGTAGGCAAACGAATTCTCTGGCTCCGGCGGCGATAAGCGAATCTTTTGAACCCTTGGCGCGTACAAGCTCCAAAGCATTACCCAAGGTTCCCCGAGACATAGCGGCACAAGAAAGAATGGTACCTTCATCGGTCTTTTTGCAAAGCGGGTGCGAACGGAGCCAATCTGCAACAAAGGATGCTTCGAAAACCTCGGTTTTTAATGATTGAGCTCGGCTTCTCACCGTTTCCAAGAGAGAAGTGCTGTCCTCTGTCAAAAGAAGGAAAACAACGTATGACGGCGGCTCCTCAAGGGAAAGAAGAAGTGCATTCTGCGCTTGAGGCGTCATTTTTTCAGCTTCTTCTATGATATACACTTTAACGTCTCCGTCGTCGGGGTAATACCCGAGAGTCGAAGTCATTGCTCTGATATCTTCAACGGAAATTGATGAGCGTTCTCCGCGAGTCAAAACAAAAACATCAGTGTTGTAACCATCCTCGATACGCTTGCAGCTCCTGCAATTTCCGCACGGAAGTGAAGGCTTGGGATTCTCACAGCATAAGGCTTTACTGATCTCGCGTGACAAGGTCCTTTTTCCACTGTTAGCAGGGCCCTCGATTATGTACGCATGAGATAATGTTTTATTAAGAATATGGGAACTGAGCAGCTCCTTCAGAGCATTATTGCCTGCAATTTTCGGAAAAAAATTATTCATAATGCTCCTCTCGCTTACACAGATAGTTAATTATATCATTTTATAGATGCTTTGTCAAACAAAATAAGATGGAAACATAATTAATTTTCGGAATATAATGCATACTTTTTTGATTTGAATCAGGGTAAAATAATATTGCTTGCCGAAGTTAATATGAAAATACGGACATTCTTAAAGCTCTGCGCCGTTATTGCATTTTCGGCGCTTGTATTATGTCTTTGCGGATTTGAATATCTCGATTCTGCATTTGAAAAAAATATTGAAAACACAAGGATTTCAGACAAAAGCAAAAAAGCATTGCCGAATAGCGCCGACAGAGCGCGGGAAATGGTTTTATACAAAAGCATAACAGGAAGAAATAGCAGTGTTTACGGGGGGTTACCGTTTTTATGCAAGTATATAAAATACAAGTGCAATGTTGTGGATAACGGCATTTGCTTTTATAACACTAACCAGAGATTTTATTACAGTCCCGAATTAAAAATCTGCCTGTATTACAGGATATGGCGCAATGTGTCGAAGGGAGATGCCTCCGAAGAGCAATGTCGTTCAGCTGCACAACAAGGCTTATACAGAGTATTCTCAAAATACGGCAAAATACGTATATTAAAGACAGATACCCGGCATAAAGATGAAAAAATTTTTGTTTTTTATGTTTATACAAACATGACGGATAATATCCCCGTAATCATATCGGTTGCAAGAGATAACTGCGGTATCCTTTCTTTTGATGCAAAGGATGCGGCCAAAGCGCTTAAAAAAACTCATTAAAATATTTTCATTATTTTAATTTAATTACGAAAAATTATTGAATATCTTTCCGTTTTATGGTATATTAATCTGTAAGCGTTTGTGTATGGAGGATATGATGAACATAGGTATTGTTGGATTCGGTGCCATGGGAAAAACTCATTCCTATGCGGTTGAGAACCTAAAATATTTCTTTTCACCTGTACCCTTTGATGCAAAAGTCCTGGGAGTATGCTGCGCACATTACGATAATGCGCTTAAAGCTTGTGAGAGCTTTGGGTTTGGCCGTGCATACCGTGATGAGGACGAGTTAATAGCTGATCCTCAAATTGATATAGTCGACATTTGCACCCCTAATTGCTTTCATTTTGAAACATTAAAAAAGGCGATATCTGCCGGGAAACACATCTATTGTGAGAAACCCCTTTGTACTACTGCACAGCAGGCTTCTGAAATAGCTGAGCTTGCGAGAAAAAAAGGTGTTATTTGTGCAGTTGTGTTTAACACAAGGTTCATGCTTCCTGTTCTGCGCGCAAAAGAGATAGTTGAAAGCGGTCTGATCGGGGATATTGTCAGCTTTTCTGCAAGATTTTTGCATTCCAGTGCCGCTGATCCGCAAAAAAAGGCGGGTTGGAAGCAGAATTGTGATATCTGCGGCGGAGGAGTTCTTTTTGATCTCGGTTCCCATACCATTGATCTTATCCGGTGGATATGCGGGGAATTTTCTTCTGTCTTTGGTACTTCCCAGATCGCTTTTCCCACCAGACTCGGCACGGACGGCAAGGAATGGTCTACCAATGCCGATGAAGCATTTTATCTTACTGCGACATTGAAATGCGGAGCGGTCGGAAATATTACCGTGGGAAAAATA
>SVQJ01000030.1 GCA_015065395.1 Oscillospiraceae bacterium | reverse complement strand
GAAGGATTGGATATTGAAATCATATCCGTTTAAGTCTATTTTGCTTCCGGTCACGTCCAGAAATTCCGGGGAGTCTATGTAGTTGTAGTAGCCTATATTGTGTCCAACCCGTATGATCGGCAGTTTTTTCGTTCCCCCTATTAGGCTGAGACTGCAGTCAAATATGAAGGCCTTAAAATTAATATTGGCATCAATGTAGAAGCCTATTTCAAGAAATACGGTTCCGTAGGAATAACTGAGTGATTTATCTTCGGAGTCGATATCCATAGCGAACATACCGTATAGATCAAAATACGGTCCAACACGGATGGAAAAGCTTATATATAAGAATTTATTACATCCGTGGAATGTTACCTTTACTTCCGCCTGGAATCCTACCAGAAATTCCAGTTTGCCCATGACCTTGAATTTGCTGGTTTCTGCAAAGCTGTCTTTAATGCTTACGGTTTCCAAATCACCGTCATCATTCAAATATACTCCCGAAACGTTTATACAGGTTTGTGTGTATTCATAGCTGAAGGTACCTTCTATTCGCAGCTCCATGGAAACCTCAAGTTCAACGAGGACCTCAAATACCGCGCCAAAATAAACAGGTATTATTTTTACCGGTATCTCTTTTGTTACTTTCCCTTGATTTTCCTTTTTGTTGGTATATGCAGTAACGGTATCGTAGATCTTAGACCAGCTTACAGCTTTCAGCTTTTCATACATATACTCATCAAAGCTTATACCGCTTCCGATGCCGGGGTTACAGCTTTCGCAGTAGGTATATGATCTGGGAATATTTGTAGAAATAAGATTGTCGTTACCTTGGAATCGGTCCAGAGAACAGCAGACAAACTTATGAACGGTCTTTGTATCCGTATTGGATACGTAGAAATTATTGTTCATGTAGCTCGTAAAGGGTCTGCAGGCGGGACATTCATTGGTGATAAAGCCGTTCTTTTTATCGTAATACTCTTCCGCTTCCTTGGCGGTTATGGATGTATAGGAATCAGCGGCTATATCGGAAACGCGTACACATTCCTTAGTATGATAGATCCCCGAAGGGGTCATTATGAGAGCATCCGGATTATTACTCTTGAAAAGCTCCAGATCCAGTTCGATCGTCACACCTGTTTCAAAGGAAGTAACGGTTGTGGTCGTAACAAAGCATTCCAGCTTATCAACGCGCCCCCACCAAGTGACGGCAGCGTCTGCCGAGGTTTCTATGGTTGCCTTAAAGGAAGCCTTCATGAAGAACTTAAGTGTGTAGGTATAGTTGTCTTTATCTTTCGTAATAATGTCGAAGCTTCCGTAAGCACTAACGTATATACCGTTTTCAATATTTTTTGACTCAAACTGCAAGTTAAGCTTGCCGAGAGCCACATTGATATCATGTTCTTCGATCTCAAGAGAGTTTTCTGCAGCGTATACTTTTGCGGTGAGGATCGAAGAGGTCAGGTATTCGTTCATATATTCGCTAGCATACAGTGACTGCTCAACCTGATCTTCGATGGCTTCAAGGGTCTCTTCGTCCTCGATAATGGCGTATTTATTGTAATGGACGTCCATGTAGTCGTAGATCTCTTCCAGTGCAGGGCATGAAAGAACCAGGGTGAAGCTGTCGCCTGAGGCGTTCAGCTTTTGGTCAACCTTTCCGAAATTGGCGTAAAGCCCGGGGGTGTTCACAAAATGCTCTTCGGAGGTGTATTCACCAATGCAGACTATATCGCCCACCGTTACGTGATCGTAGCCGCTGCCTGAGGGAATAGTGGCATATATATAATTTTCGTCACTTTCCGTGTCCACGATATACTTGTCACGTTCTGCGCTGCCTTCATCGGGAAGAGTAATAAAGACAACGTCATCGTTTATGTCTATTTCACTGGTTTCCTCGCGTTCGATGGAGAAGAGAAGCTCTGTGGAGCTGTTGTCGGCGAATTGGATGTCACCGCTGACCGTGGCAACGTAGGAATTGCCCTCGGTATATCCTTGGGTGGGAGATACCTTTACAGTGTCGCCCATATCGGTCAGCTCATAGGAAACGTATCCGTCTGCCTCGTTTTCCGTATCTTTGTATCTCAGATCGATGATCTTTAAGTTTTCGCGGATATATTCTTCGTCGTTTTCAGAGACGATCTCAAATGTATAATCGGCAGGGCATTTGTTTTCGAAGCGCTCTGTGGAGGTGCCATCAGGAGCACCGGAGGTGACGGTGGTGAAGCCGCAAGCAAAACAGGTATAGGTGGAGGTACCGTCATCATTTTCACTTGTAAGCTCGTAGGAGTGAGCGATTTTATCGGTGAGAGTGCTGTTGGTTTTGCCGCATTCTGAGCAGGTGGACTGGATTATTCCTTCCTCGGTACAGGTGGCGTTGCGCATAACCTCGCCTTCAGAGAAGGAATGTCCCTTTGAATAAAGGATCTCAGCGGCATATTCAAGCTCGCAGACAAGGCAGATACGCTTAATATATCCGTTGTCGGTGCAAGTGGGCTCAATGTGCTCGGTTATTACGGAATAATGGCCGAGAGGGGGAATCTCCGCCTGTGCTGTGAGGATCTTATGGCATTTTTCGCAAACGACCCCGTCTGTAAGGCCGCTTTCTTCGCAGGTGGCGGCGTATCCGGGAACTGTTCTCTCATAGTGAACGCACACTGCGGGCATGCTTTCGCCTCCGGAAACAATTCTGTATGCCTTGTTAAGGTCCTTTGCTGTGAGAATTCCGTCCGCGTCTACGTCTGCCGCGAAGAATGCAAGGCTTTCGGGAGTAAACGGCAGTATTCCCGCAAGAGCTTTGTTGATAAGGTTAAGGTCCTTTGCGGAGATAATTCCGTCCGCGTTCACATCGCATATGCTGTAGGCGATGCTCATGATAGCAAAATTCCCGGAAAGGGAGGTGGCGAAACGGAGGTATCCGTTCTCATAATAGGAATTGATACCGTCGGCATTTCCGTTTTCATCTATGTGGAATACTTTGCATTTTTCACCGGACAGCGTTTCGGGAAGGGGGATAGAGAGGGTGAATGGGAACATCGGAGCGATCATCTCTCCATCCTTTTCGAAGCTGATGCTGTATACCGCAGAGTTCTCGGTTTCAAATCCCGCGGGGGATTTGATGTCAATGCTTTCGGGATCTGAGACGGTACAAATGAAGTCAGCGTCGGAGGCTATGACGTCATCGCGCACCTCTGCCATAGCTCCATTGCTTTCAAAGCGCAGGAAGAAAAGCTTTTCACAATTCAGAAAAGGTTCGTTTCCGCTTGCAATGTTAACGCTGTTCCACTGCTCCTCGGTAGAATTAAAAATAACGAGGGAGAGGGATGAGCATCCCGAAAAGGCGTTTTCTTCGATATTGGTAATGGTACCGGGAATGGTGACGGAGGTGATATCATCAGCATCTGCGAAGGCAGCTGCTGATATGGCGGTAACGGTGCAGCCTTCAATAGTGTTTGTTATGTATATTTCCTTACTGCCGCCGGTATAACCCGTCACGGTGGCGGTGCCGTCCTCCTCGTTCAGTGTATATTTGATGCCGTCGGTGAGCACTGACTTCGCAGAGCAATACATACAGCGACCCTCGGAATTGGGCAGATGTCCGATGGCGGGAGAAAGAACGGTACGGCAAACGGCACATATCTGATCGTTTGTACAATCAGCGTCCTTGCCGGGAGTATGTTCTGTGATGGGGAGGATGGTCTCGCTCAGCTTTTCGTTGCAAACCGAGCAATAAACCGTCTCGGAGCCGGGGAGCTTGCAACCGGGCTCAATGATGACCGCCTCTGACGGTGTATGATCGGTGCTTTTCTCGAGCTCTGTTTTGGAAATGATCTCGCTGCAAAGAGAACAGACCGTTTGCCTGTAGCCGTTTTCCTTGCAGGTGGGCTCTTGTACTTCTATTGTTGTTTGCAGGTGATCGCAGGAATCAGCCTCAGTCGAACCTTCTGCATCGGCGTTCCCGGAAGTATCGGAGGAGTCATTCTGCTCGAGGGACTCGATAAGCTCACCAACCTCTTGGGCAAGGATATCAACGGGCATTGCCCCCACAGAAATGATTACTGCCAAAAAGAATGCAAGTATTCTTTTGTAGGAATTTTTCATGAGATTTTCTCCTAAGTATGTGGATAATTAAAAACTTGTAAAATGCTTTGTAAGAAGCTCAGGCACTGAAAAGAAAAAACCGAAAGGTATATTTTCAAAAAGATACGCCTTTCGGTAAGATTTCTTTCTTACTTCCTTCTTTTTCGCGTTGCTAATAAATTTTACCATATAAAATGTAACAAAAGCAACAACGGACAATATTTAATAGAGCCATTGTCATAACAAAAATATGCAATCGTTTTTGTTTATTTTGCTCTTTTGATGTGGCATGGACACTTTTTTGTGGACAATGCATGGCGTTTTCGTAGTTTTATTGCGAAAAATATTCTATTTGGCGCCTTTTTATGGTACAATGGTATCAGAAAAAGACGTTTCAGAGGTAATATGAACTATAATAGCATAAAGGAGGGCGTGTTTTTATCCCGCCCCAACAGATTTATTGCAAAGGTAATGGTTGGGGGTGCGGAGGAGACGGTCCATGTGAAAAACACGGGCAGGTGCCGCGAGCTGCTCGTTCCCGGGGCGAGAGTTTGGCTCAGTCTTGCGGATAATCCTTGCAGAAAAACGAAATACGATCTTATCTGCGTTGAAAAGGAGACCGAAAGAGGGCCTATTCTCATAAACATGGATTCCTGCGTCGTGAACGATGCCGCTCACGAGTGGCTGGCACGCGGGGAGCTTTTCTCTCCCGATGCCCGCATCAGAAGGGAACACACCTACGGAGAATCCCGATTTGATTTTTTCATTGAGGACGGAGATAAAAAGACCTATCTTGAGGTAAAGGGGGTGACCCTTGAGAAGGATGGGACGGCGCTTTTTCCCGATGCGCCCACGCTTCGGGGAGTGAAGCATATTCGTTCTCTTTCAAGTCTTGCCCTTTCGGGGCACGGGGCGTATATCCTCTTTGTGGTTCAGTTCAAGGGTGCACGCAGCTTTTCTCCCAACCGTGAGATGCATCCTGAATTTGCAGATGCCCTTCTTTCTGCCTGTCGGTCGGGAGTTCGCATCCTTTGCATGGACTGCGCGGTCACTCCCTCGTCCATTGACATAGACAGCCCTGTCAGCTTTATTTTATAATCGATCGGAGAACATTATGAAAACTATGGACCTTCATATACATTCCACATTCAGCGACGGAAGGAGCACTCCCGAGGAGATAGTTCTTTTCGCCATTGAAAAGGGCCTTTGTGTTATTGGCTTTTCGGATCATTCCGAGACTGCCTTTGATCCGGGATACTGCATGAAAAGAGAAGATTACGGTGCGTACCGCAGGGAGATCTCTTCCCTTAAAGAAAAATATAAGGACAGTATCCGCATCCTTTGCGGCATTGAGCAGGATCTGTACAGCGATCCTGTGGATGCGGACGAGGGCTTTGATTACATCATCGGCTCCGTTCACTATGTAAGGAAGGGGGAGCATTTCCTTCCCGTGGATAAAAGCGCCTCCGACCTTAAAAACAGCGTTCTCGAATACTATTCGGGAGATTATTTGGCATTTGCCGAGGATTATTATAAGGCGGTTGCCGAAATTCCTAAAAAAACAAACGCCGATATTATCGGTCATTTCGATCTTGTCACGAAATTCAACGAAAGGGAGCCTCTTATAGACGAGAGCTCGGAGAGATATATCAAAGCTTGGAGGGCGGCGGCGGATAAGCTTCTTGAAAGCGGTATTCCCTTTGAAGTGAACACGGGGGTCATCGTGAGGGGCTACAAGAGCCATCCTTATCCTGCCCGCCAAATCCTTACGTATCTTTTATCCCGCGGTGCAAGCTTCGTTCTTTCCGGAGACAGCCACAGGGCAGCAAACGTGGCATTTGAATTTCCCCGCTGGGAAGAATATATAAAGGGGCTTAAGGGGTGAAAAAGCATGGACGGAAAAAAAGAAAAAAAGAGGATAGATAAAAAAACGGCATTTCTCATCATTATTTCAGGGGCGGCGCTCCTTTGTGTTGCGGCTTTGCTGTTTTTTTTCAGAGGTCCGATCGCAGATCTTTTCTCTTCGGAGGAAAAAAAGAAGGCTTCATCTCCTGCGGACGGTGTACAGGCCGAGGAGAGCGGTGAGACCGAAGAAAAAGAGGAAGATGTGCCGGAATACATAATAAAGAAGAGCACCGCCACCTTTTGCGAGAAGACTGTGGAGAAATACTATGAAAGCATTGTATCCCTTATCCGAGACGGCGGGAGCATCAAGGGTGAGCTTTCCGCACAGCTTTCAAAAGCGGTGCTGAAAATACTGGGGTACGACCTTTGTGATGAATTCGGCTTTGATTATACGTTTAGCTTTTCCGAGGGCAAGCTGTATCTATGCCTTTCGGCAAGCATAGGCTCAAAGGCTCCCTTTGTAACTGCGACAGCGGCGGCAGATCTTCTGGACGGCATTCTTTACGCAGAATGTGATGAGCTTTTGGAGGGAGGCTACAGGATAAAGATCCCCGGAGCATCTTTGGCAGAGCTTTTCCAAAAAGCAGACAGGTCAGAGCTATGCGCTTTACTTGCGGATAATCTTCCAAGCAGGGAAGATCTTTCCTATTTTCTTGCAAAGGCTATGACCGTTGCCGCCCACGTGCTTGGAGAAGATCTGGTGCTTGATCCTGATGCACAGCTTTCTTTGGGAGACGTTTTACAGAGGGGACTTTTGAAAACACGCCTCGTTATCAATAAAGACAGCATTTTGGCGTTCCGGAATGAGCTTCTCCGCGCAATGGAGAGGGATGAAAGATTTTCAGAGTATATTTTATCCCTTTGCAAGGAGCTTGCGGAGTACGGTGAAAAAAAGCCGTCAGAGCTTGAAGAGCTGTTTTTGGAGAGGATATGGTCGATGAGCTCATCTCCCGTGGCTTCCCTGATACTCGATGCCTTGCAGGGAACGGAGATATCCGTTTGGACCGATGCATACTACAAGCTTTGCGCCTTTGAGGTAAATGGAAATGACGGTGCAAGACTTTACGGTGCCCGTGCCAAATACGGAACGGATGCGGCCTATGAGCTGACTTTTTCGGGAAAGGACTTCAGCTATACTTTTTCGGGAGAGGGCAAGGAAAAGGATTCTCTTTATAACGGAGATATCTCCTTCTGCAGCGAGGGCAAAAAGCTTTTCACCTTCAAGCTTTCCGATTTCGATTTTGACCGACCCGTGAACGGAAAGGCAGGCTTTGAGCTTGCAAAGCAGATAGGGCTTAACCTTTCTGGAAAAACCGAAGGAGGAAAGGCAAAGGTTTCGCTGAATTTCAAGGTCTACGGATATAAGCTTTGCTCCGCGGTTCTGAAGGCGGAGAATTGCCGTGCTGAGAAGGTGAGTATTCCTGGAAAGGGCAAGAGCTTTATCCTGCTTTTCTCAAGGATCTCGGAGATCGGCGGCGATGATATCAAAAAGCTCCTTTCGGATGCGGGCTTTGATGTGGATGAGCTTTCGCGGATGATCGATGATATTTCAAGCCTTATGGGGTGAGCCGTTGGACTTTTTTCAAAGAGACATTTCATTTTGTGCAATATTATGGTATAATAAATACAGAAATATATTTTTGATTTTCAAGGAGGTATATTATGATGTGTCCGGTTTGCGGCGGCGAAAATAAGCAGGGCGCAAAGTTTTGCGTTTGCTGCGGAAGCTCTCTCGCTGTTCCCGAAGAAGAAATTAAAACTACTACCCCCGAAGAAGCGGTTGAAGAAGAGGTAGTGGAGACTGTAGCAGAAGAAGCAACTGAGGCTATGGAAGAAGAAGCAGTTGAGGCTGCAGAAGAGGAAGCGGCTGAGGCTGCAGAAGAAGAAGCGGCTGAGGCTGCAGAAGAAGAAGCGGCTGAGGTTGCAGAAGAAGAAGCGGCCGAGGTTGCAGCAGAAGAAGCGGCTGAGGCTGCAGAAGAAGAAGCGGCTGAGGTTGCAGAAGAAGAAGCGGCCGAGGTTGCAGAAGAAGAAGCGGCTGAGGCTGCAGAAGAAGAAGCGGCTGAGGCTGCAGAAGAAGAAGAAGCCGAGGCTGCAAAAGAAGAGGCAGCCGAGGTTGCAGCAGAAGAAGCAGCTGAGGCTGTAGAAGAAGAAGCTGTAGTTACGGCGGAAGAGGTCGCCGCGGCTATGGAAGAAGCACCTCCGGCAGTTGCAGACGAAGCACCTGAGGTATCAGAGGAGGCAGCTCCCGAGGCGGTTGAAGAAAAGCCCAAGAAGAGTAGGAAGAAGCTTATCATTATTCTTTCTGTCATCCTTGCAGTTCTTTTGGCGGCAGGGGCTGTTCTCTTCATTTTCAGAGACAAGATATTCTCTAAGGATGAAAAAGACGATAAAACAGATTCCGAGAAGGTTGAGCTAAAGGAGGAAAGCGCTCTTGCTCCCTCCGAAAAGAGATTCAATGAGCTCTTTAACAAGAATTTTTCCATGTTTTTGGAGCCTTACTCAAGTCTTTTTGACAGAATCGGCAATATTTTCACAAAAACGGGAGCGTTCAGCGGTGAGCTGGGGATAGAGCTTGGCGAGGATATTAACGATATTCTGGGAGTTGATCTTCCCTCCGATCTTTCTCTTACATACGATTTCAATTACGATAAGAGTTCGGGGCTTGCTCTTCTGGAGCTCTGCCTTGTGAGCGAGAAGGATACGGTGATCTCTGCAGAGATCATTCTTGATACCGAGGAGCTTTGCTTGTATGTTTCCGTCCCCGAGCTTTTCGATGAGACGATCTATATCTCCTTTGAGGATCTTATCCCCACAGGTCTGATGGAAGAGGCCATGGAGCTTCTCAACGATGAGGAGTATTTGGCTGCTATGGAGCTTTTGATGCCTGACGAGGACTTTGCAGAGGACCTTTGTAAGAAATATCTCGGGCTTTTGGCAAAGATCTTTGCAGATATCACTTGGAAAGAGGACGTGTCGCTTGAGGTCTTGAGTGTTAAAAGCAAGGATCTTATCGCATATAATTTCAATATCACGGAAAAGAGCCTGTTTGATGCTCTTTGTGCGGTCGTAGAGGAATTTACGGAAGATGAAGAGCTTTGGGGCTATGTAGAGGAGGCGTATGCGGGATTCTACCTTCTCGCAGAGATATCCGGTGCTTCCGTGGACAAACTTTACGACCCTGATGAGATCGGCGAGATCCTGGACGGTGCTCTGTATGAGCTTTCCGAAAGCTTTGCGGAGTTTGCCGCAGGAGCTGAGGCTGAGGGCATTAGCAAGAATACCATAGCCGAGATCAGCGTTTACGTTGATAAGGACGATATATTCAGAGCAGTTGAACTATTCGCTGATACCGGCGAGGATCCCGAAGATGAGGATGAGAGATCTGAACAGAAAATTCGGATCTTCTTCGGAGAAGCAGTGAATAAGGACCGCGCGGCGTATGAATTCAGTATAAGTGTTGACGGAGAGAATTTTTACTTCGCAGGCGGTGAGGGCGATATAAAGGATGAAGCCTTCACAGGAGAGATCATCATTGAGGTGGAGGGAAAGACCTTTGCAACCTTCAAGCTTGAGGAATACGATCTTGCAGAGGGAACCGGCAGGATCGAGTATGAGATAGGCGAAATTTGTCTGTCTGTGGAGAGCGTTTCAAAGGACGATGAGATGGGATACGAGCTTTCCGTAAGCTATGATGATCAGCATCTCCTGACCCTGTGCTCAGATCTGCAGACGGAAAAGGTAAAAAAGGTAAAGATTCCCAGTGATCTTGTGGGTATTCTTGAGATAGGTGATATAGAGCTTAAAGCAGAAAGCTTTGAGGAGCTTCTCAGAGATGCAGGCATCGATGTTGATGAGATCGTTGCCGCTCTGGAGGAGCTTGGTATTGACATTGGCGGCTCTTCTGCACCGCTTCCCGATGATTTTGAGGGCTATGACGAAGAGCTCTTTGGCTATTGGGAAAACGAGGATTACGATATAAGCTTCGAGTTTTCTAAGGACGGCGAATGTATATTTGCCGAGACTGACGGACGCTTTGGAATGCACTATGATTATGCTGCGGACGGATATACGATATTCTTGTTTTATGAAGACGAGATTCATGAAATAGATTATGAGATTTGGCGAGGCGATCTTTATCTCTATTCCTACGATGAAGAGATAGTGCTTTACCGAGCTGAAAAGTCTGATGAGCCTGCAGACGGGGAAGAGATCGACGATGCCCTTGTAGGCTATTGGCAGGACAGTTATGATGAGAGCATTGCAATGGAGCTTCGGGCAGACGGAACAGGTGCCCTCATTGATGAAGAATCGGAAGAGGACTGCTATTGGTATGTTTCGGAAGATGAGCTGGTGATCAACATGTACGGTATTGATCTGGCATTTGAATTCGAGCTCTCCGGCGACGAGCTGACCCTTGAGATATACGATGAGGTCATGTTGTTTGTAAAGCAGAAATAAAATAAAGCTCTTGATACTGCGGAACCCCGACGGCAAGTCGGGGTTCCAATGCTTGTGGATAAAATATCGGCAAGCTGCATCGGCCTGTCGAAAAAGGCGCAGACCGACCTTTTTGCCCATAAAATTTTCGTTTGAAACAGTCTGTAAAACCGTTGTTTGACGAGGCTGCTTTTGCGATATATTACGTCTGTTTTGTGCATATATTTCCAATGCGGCAAAAAATAGGAAAAAAACAGGGGATATATACTTGCTATTTCTACAAATATACGCTAAACTCTTGATTTTCTCAGATTTTTTTGCTAAAATATCATGAATCAATATTTTTGGAGGTAAACCATGTTTTGTCCTAATTGCGGTTATGAAAACGAGCAGGGCACAAAATTCTGTGCATCCTGCGGTTCTCCCGTAGCTCCTCAGGCGGACAGCACTCCTGCAGCACAGGTTACAGATACAGAAAAAACTGTTTGCACGGATGCACCTGCGCCCGAGGCATATTCTGCTCCTGTGCAGAACGATGCGGGAGAGATCTATTTTACACCTGCTGAGGAGCCCAAGGAAAAGAAGAGCAAGAAAAAGCTCATCACCATCCTCGCAGTTGTTCTTTCCGTTTGCGTCGTTATCGGCGCGGCTCTCCTCATTTTCTGGGAGCAGATCTCCCATTTTTGGGTAAAGACCTTCGGCTCACCCGAAAGCCAGCTTGAGTATGAGGTAGAGAAGAATGTTGATAAGCTTTCCGACAGTGTCAGCGGTGCTATCGGCAGCATTACCGATGTGTTGACCGAATCCAATGCTGCCAGCGGTGAGATCGCTATCGATATCAGCGAGGATCTTATCGATCTTATCGGATATGATCTCCCTTCCAATCTCGGCATACGTTATTCCATCAACACCGACGGCGGTCTTCTCGGAAAATTCGATGTGGATCTTGCTCTGGTAACAGGCAAGGAGGTTATCGTTTCCGCCAATGCCGTTGTTGATACTGCGAATTATATGATCTACATATCCTCTCCCGAGCTTTTCGAGGAGACTGTGGAGCTTGATCTTTCCCAGTTCCTGAATATGGGTGTTATGGACGTCATCTCCTCTCTGGATATGGACTATGCTGAACTCTTTGAGGACGTTATAGATATTCTTCCCGATGAGGACTTTATAGCAGATCTTCTGAGCAGATATATCGGCGTTGCCATTGACGCTTGCAGCGGTCTTGAAAGAGATAAGAATGCATCTCTCACCGTTCAGGGCGTTACCCAGAAGGGTCTCACTAAGTACAGCCTTGACATTTCCGCAAAAACAGCCGCAGAGATGGCTTTGGCTGTTGCAGAAGAATTCGTAAATGATAAGGAGATCAAAAACTATGTTCTTGATCTCTACGGCGATGCCGTTAAGCTTATGAAGAAGCTCGGTATGGAGCCTTCTGAGATGGGTCTCGTTTCCGAGTCTCAGTTCAAGAGCTCCTGGAATGAGCTCATGAGCGGGCTGAAGTCCAGCCTAAACGAAGCAAAGGCTTCGCTCAACAGCGCAGAGCTTGATACAGAGACTGCTGTTTCTGTCATTCTTTATACGGATAAGGATGCCAGCATCACCGCTCTCGAGATCGGAGCTGATTCTGTATCATACAGTACAACCTTTGACAAGACTACCGCTGAGTACACCGAAGAAAACAGATCAATAACAAAGACCCATATCTTTGTCGGTAAGGCTGTAAGCAAGGGCAACGCAGGCTATGAGCTCAGCGTTTCCATGGATAAGGAAACCCTCTTCTCCATCGGCGGTAAGGGTACAGAAAAGAAGGGTGCCTTCACCGGAAAAATGGCAATCCAGGCAAAAGGAGAGACTGTTTTCAATCTTGAATTTGAAAAGTTTAATTTTGAGACCTTCAGCGGTAAGATATCTGCCGATGTTGAAGGATTCAGCATTGCTATCGAGACTAAATTCACCGATAAGGAGAGCTCTCTGAAGCTTTCCGCAGGTATGGGCGGCGCTGAAATGTTCAGCCTTTCCATCGGTGGTAAGACCGAAAAGCCCACGTCCGTTAAGATCCCTAAGGTTACCGTGACCATGGAGGGTATGGATTCCATTACTCTTAAGGTGGACAATTTCATGGAGCTCTTCGAGAACGCAGGTATCGATATTGAAGAGCTTATGGCAGCAGCTGAAGATCTTGCGGATGTTCTTGACGAAATGGGCATCGATCTCGGCGGCTACGGCGAGTCTGTAGTTGAGCGTCCTTCTTATGACTACGATTATGATTATGACTACGATTATGATTATGATTATGATTATGATTATGATTATGATTATGATTATGACTATGATTATGACTACGACTACGGCGATGTAACTGAAGAGGACGATTACGACTACGACTACGACTACGATTTCGATTTCGACTATGGCGATGAAACTGACGCTGAAGCTGTTTCTGATGAAAGCGCGCTTTGGGGATCATGGGAGGCTGATGACGAGTTTGGCTCGTACATAACCTTTTTCTCCGACGGCTCCTGTATTCTCGGCGATAATACCGAGAATTTGGGGATGTCTTGGTACTTAAACGGCAGTGATATCATCGTCAGCTACGGCGACTCAGAGATAGTAATGTCCTATACTCTTTCCGGCGATGTTCTCGCTCTCACCATCAACGGAGAG
>SVQJ01000221.1 GCA_015065395.1 Oscillospiraceae bacterium | reverse complement strand
AAACGATAGATTTGACTGCATAAGGCTCCTCGGGCATAGTACCTGTTTCCTTATAAGCGGTAATTATATAGTCAAGAAGCAGTGCACCCATCTGGTTTCCCGTAATGCACTTGAATTCACCGGATTTGTCCTTTGCCATAACGCCCACACGGTCAGCATCAGGATCTGTAGCAACGATAAGCTCACTTCCGATATCATCTGCAATCTCACGACCGAGAGCGAATGCTTCGGGAAATTCGGGATTGGGGAAACGGAGCGTGGGGAAATCACCGTTGGGCTCCTGCTGCTTTTCAACGATTGCGAGATGCTTAACTCCCGCCATTTTAAGAACGTCGGGAACCATGGTAATACCTGCACCGTGGAGAGGGGTATAGACTATTCTGAAATCGTCAGCAACATCAGCAATAGCCTTCGGGTTGACCCTCTGTGCGAGAACCTCTTCGATGTATCTCTTGTCGATATTTTCACCGATGGTTTCAATAAGCTCTTCCTTTGCCTCTGCAGGTGAGGGAACACCGTTAAGAATATCAATAGCGGCAATCTCTTTGCAGATAATATCAGCCTGTTCGGGAGATATCTGAGCACCGTCCTCCCAGTATGCCTTATAACCGTTGTATTCAGTAGGGTTGTGGGAAGCGGTGATATTGATTCCTGCTATACAGCCAAGCTCTCTCAAAGCAAAGGAGAGACAGGGGGTGGGGCGTAGAGCGGGATAGATATAGCATTTGATCCCATAAGCGGAGAGGACTTCAGCCGCGCGGCGAGAGAATGTATCGGAGTTGTTTCTGGAGTCGTAAGCTATGGCAACGCCGCGGCTCATTGCATCCTCACCAAGGGATCTGATAAGCATTGCAAGACCTGCGGTAGCGTGAGCAACGGTATAATTGTTCATAAGTGCACTTCCTGCACCCATCTTTGCGCGCAGACCTGCGGTACCGAACTGCATATAGCCGTTCATGGCAACGCCAGCCTCTTCATCTGAGTATGAAAGAAGCTGTTTTTTTGTTTCCTCGCAAACATTGGGGCTTTCAAGCCAACGGTTGAGTTCTTCTTTGTAATTGCTCATGGTAATATATCCTTTCGGTAAAAAAATTATCAGTATAATCCGAGAAGAGTGTATCCCGGGAGGGCGGCTTCAAGAAAGAAAAGGAGCACATGGGCCTTTTCTTTGGAAAGCCTTATTTCCACTCTGTGCCAAAGCTTGTCCATGTTATATTCAAGAGGAGCGCTGTTTGCGCCGACGATCTTAAAGCTGCTGTCACTGAATGCGCAAACCAGCTGTGAAAAATCATCAGGGGAATCACCCACAAAGGAAATGAGCGCACAGTCAGCGCCTTTTCTCATGAAAATGCTTTTTGAAACAAGCGCGAACAGAACTTCCTCGTCTCCGTCGGCTTTAGTGACTCGGACTGTTTTGTTGATCTTAAGATCATAGGATCTCAGATATTTGAAAAAAGCGGAAAAGTATCCGTCCACCGAGGAGCACAGGGGAAGAATGCAGAAATCGGCCTGATCGGAAGCCAGGCATTCGCAGGCGGAACGAAAATCCGCCTGTGATATTACCATTGCCTCCGGCATATCGACAGTCAGCTTTTTCATTGCCGTGAGAGACAAGGGATTTGTCATGCAAGCTATTCTTTGTCCTGCAGAGAGCTTTGCTTCGGGCATATCAGGCGAAGGTGCCAAATACTGAGAAATATAAAGCATGTCCGAGCAAAGCGGTGAGCAGGCGAATGTGTTTTCGTAAAGCTCTGCTACGGCAGTCGGAGAAGCGCTGAGCTTTGAGCTTTGGATCAAGTGTATGAATTCCCAAAGCTGTGATGTTCTCAGATTCTTTTGATCATCTGAGGCACTTTTTTCATATTGCAGATTACTCTGGATGACCTGGAGCGCTTTTTTCATATAAGGGAAAGTATACTATAGCTCTGGGAGAGGAATTCTTTAAGCTCCTCTGCAGTCATCTTTCCCTGAGTCAGAGTGCAAAGACTGTAGATGTGCTTCGCGATCATTGCTTGCTGATCCTTATCTTTTGATGCTATAGACGCGATAACGGAATTATTCGTATTAAGTATAAGTGTTTCGGGAAGGGGAATGTTTACTGTATCCTTGCCCATGCCCCGGTACATTCGCATCAGATCATCCATTCTTCTGGAGTCCTCGCTGATATTAAGGATAGCAGGGGTGGAAGCATCCTTCAAGGCTTCAAACTTTATTTTTGTGCTTTCGGGGACGACAGCACTGAATATCTCACAAACCTTGGGCATATCCTCTGCCTCCCCGTCCTTCATGGTATCAGAAATAGAGGAGTCAACACGGAGGAACTTAATGTTTTCCTTTTCGTGCTCAAGAAGCTGTGCAAACTGAGTGTCAATAATATGAGGCATGAGAACAACATCAATGCCGTCTTTTTCAAACATGGAAATATAGCCGGCCTGAGAAACGGGATCTGTTGCATAGTAGATCTTATTTTCATGTTTTTCACGGGCAGAATCAAGATATTCCTCAAGCGTAACAAATGAGCCGTCACACTTTTCAAAAAGGATAGCTTTTTCTGCTTTTTGATAGAATTTACGTTCACGAAGGCAAGCATATTCAACAAAGCTTTTTATATCCTTCCAACGTTCCTCGTACGAGGGACGATCCATATTGAACATACCGGTGAGCTTGTCAGCTACTTTCTTCGTAATATGGTTCGATATTTTGGAAACGTATCCGTTATTCTGCAGATAGCTTCTGGAAACGTTCAGAGGAAGCTCGGGACAATCGAGAACGCCTTTAAGCATAAGGAGGTATTCGGGAATGACCTCTTTGATGTTATCTGCAACGAAAACCTGATTGTAGTAAAGCTTGACCTGACCTTCAAGACCTTCAAATTCGGAATTGATCCTCGGGAAATAAAGAATGCCTCGGAAATTGAGAGGATAATCCGCCTTGATGTGTACCCAGAAAAGGGGT
>SVQJ01000220.1 GCA_015065395.1 Oscillospiraceae bacterium | reverse complement strand
GAGTGTTTAAGCGTGTAACGCTTCCCGGCTGGACACTTGCAACAGATTCACAGTTTACACTTCCTTATGAAAAGCCCGCGGCATTTGCAGATGACAAAGATATATCCGATTGGGCAAAGGACAGCGTGTACTTTATGGCGGCGAACGGAATCATCAACGGTGTTGGTAATAACAAGTTCGCTCCCAAGAACGTAACCACCGAGGAGCAGGCAACGGGATATGCCAACGCAACCCGTGAACAGGCTCTCATTATCGCAATGAGAATGGTTGAAAATTTGAAGAAATAACGTAGACGTCAATAAGGGGCGGCTCCTCCGCCCCAACCGTATAATTAAGGAGGACAGCAAAATGAAAAAGATATTAGCAATACTTTTGGCTGGCTTGATGCTTCTTTCCCTTGCCTCATGTGGAGGAAGTCCTAATAAAAAGGCAATAGTCGGCACGTGGAAGCTTGTTGACACCGAAACCGAAACCGAATACGGTCTCGGAATACAGTTTACCGATGACGGCAAGGTTCGCTACGGACTTACCGAGGATATGTTCGGTGACGATGAAGACATTGACGAAGCCCTTGCGGGACTTGATATGCTGATGACTATCGAGTACGAAATCAAGAGCGATACCGAAATGGAGCTTACGGCAAAAGCATTTTTCGGTCTCGCAAGCGAAAGTGATACCGTTGAATACAAGCTCGACGGCGATACGCTTGTTTTTGACGGTGTAACATACACACGGAATAAATAAGAAAGGAGACCACTATGGCTAAATTCTGTACCAACTGCGGCAAGGAAATCCCCGAGGGAGTAGCTTTTTGTACCGAATGCGGAACAAAGGCATCCGAGTCTAAAGCGGCAACGGAACAGCCGGCAGAGGCAGTCGCAGAAAAAGCTCCCGAAGCGGTAATAGCGGAAAACACACAGGCTACATATCAGGCACACCCTCAGCAAGGCTATCAACAGCAACCGCCTCAGGCACCGCCCGCTCAAAACTACGGACAGCCCCAATATCAGCAGCCTTATACCCCACCTCCCGCACAGCCTATAGCGCTAACGGCAGAATCGGTCAAGGGTACGAAATACGAGCCTATCTCGGCGTGGGGATTTATAGGAATAATGCTCCTTATGTGCATACCGGTTGTCGGACTTATCCTTACGATCGTATGGGCGTGCGGAGGCTGCCGCAAGATTTGCAAGCGTTCACTTGCCCGTGCAACCATAATTATGGCGGTCATAGGCGTTGTTATTGGAATAATCTTCGCTCTTGTTGGCGGAGCACTTATAAACTCTCTGCTTGACAAGGCAGGAATAGAAACAAATGGCGAAGGCATTTTCAGCGGACTGTCGATAAGTAACAATGATAAAGACGAAAACGAAAAGTCAGGCGGACTTCTTTCGGGTATTCTCGGCGGTAGCGGAAACAGTGAATCCGCAGGCTCGGAATACGAGGAGCTTGGTGAGCTTGGCGATATTCTCGGAGCACTCGGTGCACTTTCGGGCGAAGAGGTCGATATGAGCGCTCTTGAGGGGCTTATGGGAAATATAGAACAACCCGCAAACTAACTTTAACCCCACTGAAAGCGAGGTTTTAAAATGAAAAAATTACTTGCAATACTTCTTGGTGTTATAATTGTTTTTTCGCTGGCTTCCTGCTTCGAGGACACGGAAAAGCCGTCAGGTGACGAGGAAGTAAATAATCAGACCTTACAGCAGGAAGAAAACAAAGAAGAAAACAAAACCGAGAGTAAAGACGATAAAAAACAGGAAGATAAAAAGGAAGATGAGGGAAAGCCGGCGGAATATGCCCCGACAGCGTGGATAAAGGACAACACCTCCATCAGCTTCTATCTTCTGTATAACGAAAATAATCCCGACGTCAATCAGCTTTTGACCTTCAAAATCCTTGACGGCAAAGCGGTTCTTTACAGTAAAAAAGGTGAAGAGGAAGAAATGCCAATCACCATATATGAGGAAACAGACGAAGGAATCGTTGTAACTCAGCTTCTTCATATCTACGACAGCCACGCTGCAATAGTTAATGAACCCAATGCTGAACATCACGACCTTGCAAAGTACCTGCCGCAAACGGGCAACGTAATGGCAACCTTCGGTGCAAGAGCCGAAAAGGACAGCTATAAGGACAAGGAGATCACAGGTACGACTGAATATCTCGGCAGAAAATGCGATGTGATTGAAAAAGATTCCGGAGTTACCGTACAGACAACCTATCTTGACAAGGAAACGGGCATTATTCTGAAAAGTGAAAGCGTAACCGGAATAAACGACACAGAATCAAGACATATTTCCTGCTACGTTACTGCCTTTGAATATGGTACAGTTACAGAAGAAGACGTAACGGTTGACTTTTCAAACTACAAGGTTACTTATGAGGGAGAAGAAAATTCCGCTTCCTCTACCAAAACCCTCTCTTACTTTAACGACTATCTTTCCGGCGGCGAATACACAATGGAAATGAAAACCACCGCCGAAGGAATGACGGTAACAATGAAAACTGCATTCAAGGGCGACATGATGTATTCCGAAAGTAATATGGACGGAATGAAAAGCGTTATGGTAATGCGTGACGGCTATCAGTACATCATTGAAAACAGTTCAAAAATGGTGCTTAAAACGCAGGTGGCTGATAACGGAGCCGTAATGGATATGTTCGCAGAGGAAGCAGCAAATTATGAAAAGGCAGTTGCATCGGGCGAAACGGAATATAACGGCAAATCCTACGATTACGAGGAATTTACCGTAGAGGGCGAAACAGTTCAGTATCTCTTTGACGGTGACGAGCTGAAATTTATTAAGGCTACCGTAGAGGGTGAAGAAGGTGTTGTAGAAATTATCTCCCTTGAAAAAGGAGCAGATAGCAAGCTCTTTGAAATCCCCGAAGATTATCAGATGATAGCATATTAAAGGAGGTTTTTGAATATGAAGAAATTATTATCCTGTTTATT
>SVQJ01000219.1 GCA_015065395.1 Oscillospiraceae bacterium | reverse complement strand
AATGAAGCCGGGTGAAGAAGGATCGTATGAGCATGAAGCCTAAAGAGAAATGGGAACAAGAGGAGATTACTAAAGAATGGTCAGAGTTTAAACAATTCAAAGACCCGGTATATGGTTATATTCCGGTCAGTCGTCCATATGTCAAATATCTGATAGACACCCAAATGATGCAGCGCATCAAAGGAGTAGCGCAGACAGGACTTAGGCCTGTCTTTTCGTCTGCTACGCATGATCGCTTCTCGCATTCTTTAGGTGTCTATAAATTTGCCATGGCGATGTACGACAGTTTTGAAGAAAAACTATTAATTGATGTACAATATCTCTTTGAAAAATGGGGCACCGCGAGCATTATCGCAGAAAAATTACATAGACGTCTGAAGCACTGGAAAACTCTTCTCGCTATCGCATGCTTTCTTCACGATATAGGTCATCCTGTGCAGTCCCATGGTTTTGAATTCCTTTATGATGATCCTTATCTTGATGTCGAGTACGTCCCGGATGGGGAACCGTTGATTGTGGGCAATGATGATGAGACCTTTTCACGTGAGCAGGATCGTGTTTTCAGCTTGCTTAAGGAGATAAAACATGACGAGGAAAAAACGCCGGAAGGCAATCTGCGCAAAAACCTTGTGGAGGCTTTTCAGTCCTTTGGTGATTATAGAGTAGACTCCGTACCTGGGTCCCCCCATGAGAGAATGAGTGCGTACTATATCCTCAAGGATGAAAAACTTCAGGCGAATATTATAAAATTGATCCGCTCGTCCAGGGAGATGGTAACACTAGATTCCGATAATGAAGAAGAAATAAGGCTGGATATATGTTTTATTGCACGAATGATTATCGGGCTGGAATACACTGCAACAGAACAGGTATCTTTTAATAAGGACGCGTTTTTCAACAGTATTAAGAATTGTGTCATCCACATTTTGAACGGTAAGCTCGATGCAGACGGCATAGATTACCTGATGAGGAATTCATATACTGCCGGATATGATACCAGCAAAATCGACAGCACTCGCCTATGTAAAGCTTATACAGCGTATGAAAAGAACTATGTGATGTTTCCTGCTTTCTCCAAGAGTGCCTTGAGTGTCCTAGAAGGATATATTGCAGCCCGGAATTTTGAGCCGAAGTGGCTGTACAGTCACCACAAGGTTGTATATGCGGATCTTCTCACAAAACGGATATATAAATTTATCACCCGTTACCTGACAGACCAAACCTTATTGGTAAGATCCGTTAAGGCGTTTTTGAAGCATGCAAAAAAATCGGCGCTTGTGTTTGACCAAGATCAGGATTTTGGCTCAGACTTGATGCTGATCCCTACCAACAAACCGATGTCAGCTTCCCCTGCAGATCGGATAAGTCTTAATGCACAAAACCTGCTCGCCCATATGGAGCAGTGGAGTTATCCATTTTATACATATTTACTTGCACCGTGCCGCAAGTATACGATTTATACCCATCATTTCAATAAAACTGCCGACGCTGATATGGATGCGCTAATCCACTGGATGAGTAACGAACTTGCAGCGTATAAGTCTGAACCAAATTCGCAAGAGCGCTATAAAACGTACACTGACAAGTTGAAAAAACATGTTGTTGACAGCCTAACTAAAGATTCAGAAAACGCATTAGACATTAATGCGTTGCGTATACTGTTGGCAGAGACATGCGTGGGTATAATGGTAACAGCTGATCAGAATCCTCCTGTTTTCATGAGATCCTGGGCTATATGCGGTGACACTGAAGCAGCGTTGAAAGAGTTGGAGTTTTGGAAGGGGCATTCATCGGACAAGGATAGAGTCCGGGATATTCTGCAG
Organism: Oscillospiraceae bacterium; assembly: GCA_015065395.1. Classification (GTDB taxonomy): domain Bacteria; phylum Bacillota; class Clostridia; order Oscillospirales; family CAG-272; genus Avispirillum. The sequence goes on along the minus strand of SVQJ01000219.1, from coordinate 1,138 downwards.
AGTACACGGGGAGCCAATGCGGAAGAATTGCTCAAGCTGTGGTTGAACCAATATCAGCCGTTGCTCATTTTGGACGATTTTACGGAGTTTTTTGATCTTCTGGATGAATATGAGACCCGGAGTTATCGTAGGAGTCTTTGGAAATCATATCCCGAGTATCGGCTTTTTATAAAGGATTGTGCTCACGAATTAGGATACTCTTTTGATGATGTAGATCGATATATGGTAAAGCTAATTAGAGAGGGTATGAGAGAGCACGGATTCTCGATATTTGAAGGGAAAAAGGGGGCAGCAGTCAAGAATCCACCGGAGTTGTATAAAGAGCAATTTTTCTATCAACAGGATGGACAGGCAGAGTCGGGGAATAAAAAATGGTATGCCGAAAGCAGTAAATCCCACGGAGGCAAAAGAACTCCGGGGCCTGCCCTCACCGGAAAGGATATTGCTCAGCAACACGCAGACATCATTTTCAGCAAAAAGAAGTATGATTTCTCACGAACCAAGCTTGTTGTTACATTCTATCGAATTAAGCACAAGGAGTTTAAAAACATACACCTGTTGTTTGAGAATCGTCCTGTTCCGTTGGAAGACGTTTTCTCAACAGGAGGTAAAGGTGGCGTTTTCCCGTATTTTTATTATCTTGAAGACGACATCACCGGGGGTTATCAGTCTGTTCTGAGAGCTTTTCAATCAGATTTTATTAACTACTGCAGAGATTATCGGAAGAGTGAAGTGGGGAGTGACTCAGTAAAAATGGGTAAAAATCAAATACTCCGTGATGCTGTATACGGTGATATTGAGATTCCGCAGGAATTCTATGCGGTTGTGTGTACGCGTGAATTCCAAAGGCTCGGTCGTATCCGGCAGCTTGCCACCGCAGACCGAGTATTCCCCAATGCAACTCATACACGGTTGGCGCATTCTATCGGTACTTGGCATGTCATGCGGCTGATTCTAAGGCATTTCAAGCAAAAGTATCAGGCCAATCCGCAGATGGAGTTTACTGCTTATGATGAGAATATCTTGCTTCTGGCGGCTTTGTTGCATGATCTGGGGCACGGCCCATATTCTCATGTGCTTGAAAACGCTCTCGATAAGCCACATTACCACGAGGAAATGACTCGGAGTATTATCTCGG
>SVQJ01000218.1 GCA_015065395.1 Oscillospiraceae bacterium | reverse complement strand
GCTCTCTTCATTCGGGATATGAATTCATCTCTCCATTGGGGAAGCGATGTCGGCCACTCTCCGCTTTCATAATCATAACGGTACGGAACATTTGCATTTCGACGAAGGAATCCGTGAGTTTCTATATCCGTTTCCAGTATCACATAAAATCCCATTTCATCACACATTGAAAGAAGCTTCGGTGCAGGAGGATAATGGGCCGTTCGAATACAGTTTATATTCAGCCTTTTCATAAGAAGAAGCTCGTCTCTCATCTCATCTTCCGTCATGCTCCAGCCTGTTTTCGGATGAGTATCGTGTCTGTTGACGCCATGCAGCTTCACTGGACGTTCATTTATCAGAAGCTCGCCTTCCGAAGATATACCGATGGTTCTGAACGCTGTCTTTTCTTCTATAGTTTCCCCGTTTCTGCTTATTTTCAGAGAATACAGATACGGCTCCTCCGCATTCCAAAAAACAGGGTCTTCAACTCTGAGATGCGTACATACGGCGTTCTCTTCGCTTGCAAGGAGCTGACCTTTAGCATCATAAAGAAGTATATCTGCTTGCTTATCGCACTCTACGATGACTGCTTTTTCAGTTGTACGCACGGTAAAATCAAAAATATGGTCAAAGGGACGCTGGAGAATATAGGTATCTCTGAAAATACCGTTCATTCTGAAAAAATCCTGACTTTCGAGATATGATCCCGCGCACCATTTATATACATGAACGCGTACGGTATTCTTTCCGTTTATTACAAGATCCGTAATATCAAACTCCGCCTGCAGGTGGCTTCCCTGGGTGAATCCGGCGAAGATGCCGTTAATATATAAAACAGCAAGGGAGGAAACACCTTCAAAGATATAGTACACCTTTCCCCATTTATTCAAAGTAAATTCTCTTTCATATACGCCCACAGGATCATCATCGGGAACGTAAGGAGGATCGCAGGGATAGGGATAATTGATATTGGTATAATTGGGGTTTTCAAAGCCTTCTGTCTGCCAGCATGAGGGAACGCTGATCTTGTTCCATTCGCTGACCTTTTCGGGCACATCTATATCCCTTGAAAAATAGGCAAAACGCCACTCACCGTTCATGGAATGATATTCACTCACACCACCCGGAATATAATAGCATCTTTCCTTTTGGCGGTTCTTACTTGTATTTTGAGGATCTTCGAAAAAACGCATGATTCCCTCCAAATATATGATGTATTCAGTTTATCATACTATTGCCATTATGTCAAAGGATAAAACAGCAAACTATATCTGTAGGCAAGGCTTTGAAAAAAATACATTAACAAGCCATATTCAATTTACGATTTGTAAAAGAGAAACGGTCGCTTTTTTGAAAAAAAGCTCTGCAAAAAACTTTAAGAAATGGGTTTAGCTGAATCATGCAAGGCAAAAGGTGTCGCCAAAGCAGATTTCTGCTTTGGCTGAGGCACCGCAGGTGCCCAAGCCTCAAAAGGAGAGTTAACCCAAAAATGAGTAAGCTCATTTTTGGGTTAACTCTCCTTTTGAGGGCCTTTTTGCCTTTTCGCTATCGTTGTCTTCTTAAAGTTCCTTTGGTTCTTTCCTTTCAAGGAAAGAACGAGAAAACACCTTCATCTCCCCGTCAAACAGAAATTTGACAATCAAAGCCAAAAACCTTGCAAAAGCTTTGAATGCTTTTACAAGGTTTTTTTGATATTTCAGATAGGATTCAGGACAGCTGCTTACCCTTCCATTTACCCATTCTATAGACTATAAACGTAATGACAGCTCCGAGAACCCAGGAGACGAGCAATGATATCTGGATGCTTTCACACATACCCTTGAAACCGTTAGCACTGCTTCTTGTAAGATATGCGATTCCGTAAGCAAGGGGCACGCGGATAGCGACCGTGGATATAAGAGATATCCACATGGGCGTTACCGTATCGCCGGCGCCGCGCATTATTCCCGAAAGGCTCTGGGTGACTGCCACCGCTATATAACCGAATGCAAGGATAAGCATTAAGCGATAGCTCATATCAACAAGAGACCGGGTATCGGTGAAAAAGCCCATAAGATTTTTGCCGAACAGAAGTATTATTGCCGTGATAAACGCAGAGCAACCCACGGCTATAAGAGTTCCCTGCTTTGCACCCTTTTCAACCCTGTCCATTTTATTGGCACCCACGTTCTGACCTGCAAAGGTAGTAAGTGCTGTACCGAAGGAGAAATTGGGCATCATTGCAAAGCCATCCACTCTCATGATAACCACGTTTGCCGCAATAAACTGCTCGCCGAAGCTGTTTGTCAGAGACTGGACTATTATCATCGCAGAGGAGAAGATCGCTTGTGTCAAGCCGGAGGGGAGACCAAGCTTAACTATGGTCTTTACATACTCAGATCTCGGCTTCATATATTTCACACCGAAATCAAAATGCTTTTTCATTCTTGCAAGCTTTAACATACAAAGTGCAGATGAAACAAACTGTGATATTACCGTTGCAAGTGCGACACCTGCAACACCCATTTTGAACGCAGGATGAGCAACAAAGAGAAGGTCAAGTCCGATATTCAGAACGGTTGCTACAAGGAGATACAAAAGGGCGGAAACGGAATCTCCAAGACCTCTGATTACACCCGAGAGGATGTTATAATATGCCATTCCGGCTATACCGACCAAGGAAATGGTCAGATATGCCCAGCAATCCTCAGAAATGCTTTCAGGGGTTCTGAGAAGGTCGAGCACGATTTTGAGAAGTGGGGTTGCCGCTATAGTCATAAGAGCAACGCTTGCAATAGCAGTAACAGTTATACAATTACCAACGGTATGGGAAAGAGCCTTTCTGTTCCCGGCACCGAAATACTGAGCCGCCATAACGCTTGCACCGGCGGAAATACCGATGAACAGCACAAGGAGCATATTCAGTATGGGAAGCGCGCTGCCCACGGCTGCGATGGCATTATCTCCGTTTTCTGCAAACTTTCCCACAACGATGGTATCTACGGTGCTGTAAAGCTG
>SVQJ01000217.1:753-2985 GCA_015065395.1 Oscillospiraceae bacterium | reverse complement strand
CTTTGCTTTTTCGCACACGCCTCGCTCTTAAAGAATATCTCAAAAAGGAGGGATACGAAATATGAAAACAGAAAACCTTATTGATGCAATAGGGCTTATCGATAACGAGCTTATTGAGGAAGCAGAAAAAAAGCGACATAAGAAGAGCTTTTACGTAAAGCGGCTTTCTGTAGTTGCCGCGTGCTTCGTGATATTTTTGACGGGTACTTTTATACTGTACCCTATCCTTTCCGAAAACCTGCCATTTTTCAAGGTACGAAAAAATGGTGATGATCCGAAAGTCCATATTGACACGTCGATACAGCTTGAAGCAACAGATATGGAAAAGCCGAATGACACTCTTATTTCTGAGAACGATCCAAACGCTTCTACAAACTCAAAGGATAACGATTCAACTAACCAAAGCACCCAGGGGGGATCCGTTTCTTCCGAGGGCTCGGGTGAATCTCTCAAAGATCAACCGATCTCTGATGCAGACATTGCCCTCATCCCCATGCAGATAAGCGTCACATCATTCACCGAGGAAAGCATCGTCGGTACCGTTGATCAAGGAATAGTGGGCACGGTTGTTGATAACGGAGGAAATAGCAGCTTCCCCGTAAGAGAGCAGATCAACGTAGTTTTTCACAGAGATCTTGAACTGGATCAGACTATAAACGCGGGAGATATCATCTACATAACTTATGGTATTTCCGAAGAGGAAAACACCATAATCGCATACGAAATACGCACGGAGACAACTGACACCACCCCTGCACTTTTTAAGTGAGAAAGGAGCTTATATGAAAAGATCTACCGCTTTGCTGCTTTGCTTAGTAATAGCTTTTTCTCTGTTTTCCTGCACAGATAATAGAGAAACAGTACAAAATGATGATTCAAACATCCATATCGATAAAAAAGCAGTCAGCACCGACCTTATGAAGGACATCAAGGTTGATTCTCCCCAAACAAAGCCGCTGCCCGTTGACTATGACCCCATCACCTCTCTGGCAGTTTCTCTTTTTTCAGAATGCTATGAGAGTGAAAAGAATATTCTGATCTCTCCCCTTTCGGTTATATGCGCCCTCGGCATGGTACAAAACGGTGCCGAAGGTGGGACACTTTACCAGATGGAGGGTATTCTCTCAGATAGGGACAGTCTCAATTCATATCTCTATAACTACAAAAGCATCCTTCATGCAGACGAGGATACAAAGTTCCATATTGCGAATTCTATATGGATCCGTGACACGGATAATCTTACGGTTCATGATGAATTTTTAGAAACAAATGCCGCATACTACTCCTCCTCTGCATACAAAAGTGCCTTTGATAAAGCTACAGCAGACGAAATAAACCTTTGGGTGAACGAAAACACCGATGGCATGATCAATAACATCATTGACGACATACCTGAGGATGCCATTATGTATCTAATAAACGCGCTTTGCTTTGATGCAAAATGGGAAACTCCTTATGAGGACTACAATGTTCGCGAGGGGGATTTCACCCCGGAGAACAAAAAGATCAAAAAGGCGGAGTTTATGTACTCCGATCTGTACAGCTATCTCTCCGACGAAAATACCACGGGATTTATAAAGAACTATAAGGGTGGAGACTATGCATTCGTTGCCCTTCTTCCCAAAGAAGAAATGACTATAGAGGAATATCTTGAGAATTTCAGTGCAGAAAAGCTCTCTGCGCTTTTGGAAGGAAAGGAAAGGACCATGGTGCGCACCTCTCTTCCCAAATTCGAGATGGAATATGACAAAGATTTATCAGATATTCTCATAGAAATGGGTATGGGAGAGGCATTTTCAAAGGGTGATGCGGATTTCTCATCTTTGGGAGATCTTCGTAACAAGGATGAAAACATTTACATCAGTCAGGTCATACACAAAACATATATCAGCGTTACCGAGCAAGGAACAAGAGCAGGTGCCGTAACGTCTGTTCAAATGGACGCAACCGGCTGCATTCCCGCCGACCCCAAAACTGTTTATCTTGACCGTCCGTTTATTTATTTGATAATTGACACTAAAACAAATACTCCCATTTTTATGGGAGCACTTATGGAACCTTAAGAAAGGAGAAGACCATGAAAAGAGCTGTGTTTATAGTTCTTATGGCCCTGTTTATATCCGCTCTTATAATATGCATCACCGTTCTTAGCAGCTGTGACGTAAAAAAAGAAACCAATGGCAAAGAAACCGAAACAATCAAAATTGATGACGCTGACAGTACAGACACAAA
>SVQJ01000217.1:0-743 GCA_015065395.1 Oscillospiraceae bacterium | reverse complement strand
AATCCTACCTGTGACCCCCATAGCGAAAAATATTTCTGTGAGCCTATAAAGGTTAAATACACTGCAACGGATATTCACGTTTATTACAGCAACGACTACTCTGATCTTTCCGAAAAGATATATCTTATAAAAAGCACTGATGAGCTTACAGCATATTGGGACAGCACGCAAGCAGACGATACCGTGATATTTGAGCCGCATGATTTCGGCGAGGAATTTTTCAAGGACAATTATCTTGTTATCGTTTCCAAATTTGCCTACAGCGGAAGTATTCAGCGAAAGGCTTACGCTGTTGATATGGATATTAACGGAATTCTTACGGTATATATCGAGGAATACTGCCCTGTTGTCTTCACTGATGATTGCTCAGGATGGACACATTTCATTGAGGTTGACCGCAGATACGAGGTTGACAGCACGGATGATATCAAAGTCTATTGCCATACGGTCGAATCCTTTTCATATAATGACGACATCTTCTTTTTGCAGGAGGACAGAACTCTTGTGAGAGATGGGTTCAAAAACATCGAAATGTTGCACATTGCAAACGAAAATGAGGCAATTCGCCGTGCATATAATGAGATAAACACAAAACCTTACATATATCACGCCGCGGCTTACGATATTCATAATGATATGTGGCGAGTGACCTTTTACAACGGTAAAAATCACGATAAGTATCACTATCTGGGATGCGACGGCTGTGTAACAGTTTATCTATCTGCCGAAGGTATCACCGCTGC
>SVQJ01000216.1 GCA_015065395.1 Oscillospiraceae bacterium | reverse complement strand
CTTGTTTTATTTTATTTTTGTTTTTGGGAGGAAGAAACGGATGCATCAGGCATTGTACCGAAAATACAGACCCCAGACCTTTGACCTTGTTTGCGGTCAGCGGCATATAACGGATGTGCTTTCTTTCCAGGTGGAAAAGGGAAGGACCTCCCATGCATATCTGTTCTGCGGCTCCCGCGGAACGGGAAAAACAAGCTGTGCAAAGATACTTGCAAAGGCTGTTAACTGTGAGGCTCCCGTTGGGGGAAGCCCCTGTCTTTGCTGCCGCTCCTGCAGGGATATCGATGCAGGTCTCTCCCCCGATGTGGTGGAGCTGGATGCGGCATCCAATAACGGAGTGGACGATATCCGCGATATATGCGATCAGGCGGTATACGTTCCCTCTATGATGAAGAAAAAGGTCTATATCATAGATGAGGTGCACATGCTCTCCATCTCCGCGTTCAACGCTCTTCTGAAAACCATAGAGGAGCCGCCGGAGCACGTGGTTTTTATATTGGCAACGACCGAGTTTCATAAGGTCCCCGCAACTATCGTTTCCCGATGCCAGAGATTTGATTTCCGCCGAATCGATATGAGAGTTATTGCGGATAATCTTATGAATATAGCAAATAAAGAGAATATCCTTCTTGAGGATGAAGCCGCACTCCTTATCGCCCGTCAGGCAGAGGGAGGAATGAGAGATGCCATCGGCCTTTTCGAGCTTTGCTCCGCAGGCGGCGCCGATGTGACGGCGGCACTGGTTTCCCACGTTTTGGGCCTCTCCGGATATGACAGAGCCCTGGAAACGATGGAGGCCGTGTCTCGGGGGGATATGGCAAAGCTTTTCGAGATTGTGGCAGAGGTCACGTCATCTGCAAAGGATATAGCCGTTTTCTGGAAGGAGCTTATCTCTGTCACAAGAGATATGCTGGTGTCAAAATATACCGCTGATCCTGCCGGATATCTTGATCTGACGAAGAATGAAACGCAAAAGCTTTTGGAAAGCGCAAAGCTTTTCAATCTGAATCAGCTTATCTATCATTGTAAGGTGCTTGACGATGCCCAGGTGAGAATGCTCCGTTCCCCCGCAACGAAAAGGATCACCGCAGAATTTGCCTTTCTGAAGATGTGCCGCCCCGAGCTTGATCTTTCCGCTGAGGCTTTGGCGTCAAGGATAGGAAAGCTTGAGGATGCAGTGGCTTTGGGAACACCTGTCGTGAGAGATGCGCCCTCTTTAGCACCGACCGAAAAAAATGACAGCACACAGATAAGGGAAAAGGCAGATCCCAAAGAGCCAAAGTCTAAAGAGCCCGAGCTGCATGAGGTGCCTCAGATAAATGAAAAAGCTGCGGACGTGGCTTGCAAAAAGAATAACGACGAGCTTTTCCGGGTACGCGATATAAGCGAGGCTGTGGGTAGGCTTGACGGGACAAACAGAGGGCTTGCGAGCTTTCTTATGAGCTCGGAGGCTTATACCTCCGGTGACGGTAAGACCCTTGTTCTCCGTGTGGATCCCTTTGCGGCTGCAATGTTCAAGAGCGACAGCGCAAAGAGCGCTATCGCAGATGCCTTTGCATTGGCAAAGATCACGGATGGAAAAGCCTCAGTCATCCTTGAGGTGAAAAAAGCAGGCGAGAAAAAGCAAAGCGCGGCTGATGAGCTGGGCGGACTTTTATAAATAATAAATTTTTCCCCAAAGAAAGGAATAACGATATGAAAGCAAGACTTCCCCAGGGACGCGGCGGCGGTCCCGGAAATATGCAGAGCATGATAAAGCAGGCTCAGAAGATGCAGGAGGATATGGCAGCTCTCCAGGAGGAGCTTGATGCCAGAGAATATGATATCTCCGCAGGCGGCGGAGCTGTGAGCGTAAAGATCACAGGTAAGCTTGAGGTTAAAAATATCGAGATCGATCCCGATGTTGTGGATCCCGATGATGTTGAGACCCTGCAGGATATCCTCGTTGCGGCAATGAACGAGGCTATAAAGACTGTTAACGACACCAATTCCAATGAAATGGGTAAGATCACGGGAAGCCTGAATATGGGCGGCCTCGGTATGCCCGGAATGTTCTGAGATGGCTGAATACCCGGAACAGATAGAGCGTCTGACGGATATGTTCCGCAGGCTTGACGGGATCGGAAAGAAAACGGCGTTGCGCCTTGCTTTCTGCGTGCTCGATATGCCTGAGGAGGATGTCCGGACCTTTGCCGATGCAATGGTCTCGGCAAAGAACGAGATTTGCTTTTGCCGCGTATGCAAAAACATCTCTTCAAGCGAGCTGTGCTCCGTGTGCTCGGATGAAACTAGGGATCGCTCTACCGTATGCGTGGTAGAGGATTTTCGCGCGGCAATGGCTGTGGAAAAGGTAAGAGAATATAAGGGGCTTTATCATGTGCTGGGCGGCGTGATCTCCCCCATGAAGGGAATCGGCCCCGATAAGCTTTCTGTAAGGGAGCTCCTTTCCAGACTTGACGGCAGCGTCCGTGAGGTCATTATAGCAACAGATCCCACCCCGGAAGGTGAGACCACGGCAATGTACCTTTCAAGGCTCATCGCTCCCCTTGGAGTTAAGGTGTCAAGGATCGCAAACGGAGTGCCCGTGGGCGGCGATCTTGAATATGCGGATGAGATAACTCTCCGCCGCGCCCTTGAGGGCAGATATAATATTGAATGATTCAAAAGGAACAAAATATGGCAAAGATTCAGATGAAAACACCCCTCGTCGAGATGGACGGGGATGAGATGACCAGAATTATCTGGCAGATGATAAAGGATATACTTATCAATCCCTATATAGACCTTAAAACAGAGTATTACGATCTTGGCCTCGTTCACCGTAACGAGACCGATGACCGCGTTACCGTTGAAAGTGCAGAGGCAACAAAGCGTCTCGGCGTTGCGGTAAAGTGCGCCACCATCACCCCTAACGCTCAGAGAATGACGGAGTATAACCTCAAGGAAATGTGGAAGAGCCCCAACGGAACTATCCGTGCTATTCTTGACGGCACCGTGTTCCGCGC
>SVQJ01000215.1 GCA_015065395.1 Oscillospiraceae bacterium | reverse complement strand
TCATATCGTCTGCGGATATTTTGCCGCTCTCTATCGCCTCATATGTCAAAAGCAGAGTCATGACCTTGGTTATGCTTGCGATCGGAACGGTTTTATCCGCATTTTCTTCATAGAGTATATTCCCTGTTGAGTTTTCAATCAGCAGCGCTATATTGCCTCTTAATTCAAAGGGCAGGGCAGCGTAGGAGAACACAGGTGTAAGTGAAAGTAACAGAACAAGTATGAATAAAACGGCTTTTCGCATTATATCACCCCGTGCAAATGATATGAACCAAACCTTCTTGATATTCTGAAATCACTGTGGTATAATCGCACAAAACCAAAAAGGAGGCAAACGTATGAAGCTGCTTTTTATGATCGGCAGCGGTGCTGTCGGAAAGATGACGGTTGGACAGGAACTGGCAAAGATAACAGAGTTTAGGCTGTTCCACAATCACATGACGATCGATCTGGTTCATGAGGTTTTCGGAAAGCATAACGGGGCAGCTATAAACATGCTTCGCGAAGTTATTTTTTCCGAGTTTGCAAAGAGCGATAATTATGGCATGATCTTTACATATATGTGGGCCTTTGATCATCAAGCAGACTGGGATTATATTGAACATGTGAAGGATATATTCAGTCCTTACGATACGGAGTTTTATTATGTGGAGCTGATAGCTCCTCAGGAAGTAAGGCTCAAAAGAAACACGACCGAAAACAGGTTAAGGAATAAGCCCACAAAACGAGATATCGAAGCATCTAACCAAAGGCTTATTGCGGAAGACAGATACAGGCTGGTCAGCAACGAAGGCGAGATCCCGTTTGAGAACTATCTGAGATTGGAAAACGAGAATATCTCCGCCGAGGAAGCAGCAAGAATAATAAAAGAACATTTTGATCTCTAAAAATGATGTCCTTAGTGCTTATGCGCTAAGGATATTATTTTACCAAAAGATTTCAAATAATAAAAAAGTTAGTAAAAAATGAAAATAGGTATTGACATTTGTATGTAGGTGTGTTATTATAATCAAGCAGTGAGCGAGAGACGCTCAAAGCACTGAAATAGCGGAATAGTGTAACGGTAACACCTACGACTCTGACTCGTATTTTCTAGGTTCGAATCCTAGTTCCGCTGCCAGTAATGCCTCCATGGTCTAGTGGCCTAGGACACCGCCCTCTCACGGCGGCAACAGGGGTTCGAATCCCCTTGGGGGTGCCAATACCGAACGCTTAGGGGTTCGGTATTTTTTTATTTCGAAATATAGATCAACAGCCAAGGCGATAAAAGCCTTGGCTGTTTGTTTATCCTATTTTGTTTCCCCAAACGATGCAGCATGGCATTATGTCTGTTTCCATTACACTGTGGGGAATATAAAAGTTTGAGGAATCCTTTTTATATACAACAATGGTATTGGAATTCTGGTTTGCGCATAGCAGCCAGTTTCCGCTTGGAGCGTAATCGAAATCTCTGGGCCAAAGCTGAGTCGGGATATACCCCTTGCTACTCAATGTGCCGTCTTCGTTTATAAAGAACAGCGCAAGGGAATCATGCCCTCGATTGGATGCGATAAGCTCATTTCCATCCTTGCTGATGCGGATTGCGGCAGCTGTGTTCTCTCCTTTCCAATCAACCGGCAGGCAGCTGATCTCCTGAATGAGCTTTACGTCTGCGTTTTTATTATAAGAAAATACAAGCACGGTTGATCCCATTTCGGTCAGCACATACATAAACCTGCCGTCGTTAGAGAATATGAGATGCCTTGGACCTGAGCCGGAAGGGCAGGGGATCTCCTTTGCACCAAGAGATATTCCGTTATGCTTGTCATATGGGTACATAAAGATCCTATCTAGCCCAAGATCGCACATCGCTATATGAGTGCCATCGGGAGTAAGGCATACATGGTGAGGATGCGGCTGAGTCTGCCTTTCTTTATCCGGACCGCAGCCGTGCAGTTTGATAAGGTTTGATATGGGCTTTATCGTGTTGTCCGGATCAATATCAAACTGAACCAGAGCTCCTTCTCCGTATATTGAGGCGATCAACTTTCCGTCGTGTATGCAAAGATGACTCGGACCTTTGGAATGTGTGGATTGAGATGATATGAGTTCCATTTTCTCTTTCGAAACATTTATGCTCGATACACCGCCGCCGTATACTCCGTCTATCTCATTTGCTTCAAGGATGGCGAACAAAGTCTTCTTATCATCACTAATACTAAGATAAGAAGGCCTGACTGTATCTATTCTGTCTGCTTCCCCGATTATGCCGCTGTCGTCGTCAAAAATGCATTTGAGAACAGCAGCGCCCTCTCCTTTTTTGAATGAACCTATATAAACATCATATTTTGCCATAATATACCTTCTTTCTAAAATAGAATACAGCTGGGCGCTTCGTAAAAAAGACTGAAAACAGGTTTTCCGTTTATATCATACACGCCGATTCTGTTTTCCTCCTGTTCTGCGCAGAGTATGAATTTTCCGCTCGGATCAAATTCAATGTCTCTCGGGCATTTGCCGACTTTGAAATGGTGAGACAGAGCAAGCAAACCTTCGCTTTCGATGGCGAATACCGCAATTGAGTCATCACCGCGGTTGCCGACTGCAAGCAGCATGCCGTCCGGCGATATTTTAATTGCAGATGCTGTATCCTCGCCCGTGAAGCCCTCGGGCAAAGTCCCTATCTCCTGTATAAGTTCAGCCGAGCCACAATTATACTTAAAGACAAGCACGGTATTCCCCATTTCGGTAACAACATACATAAAGTCTCCGCGTTTGGAAAATGCGATATGTCTGGGACCGCTGCCGGGTGGACAAGCAATTTCGATAGGTTTGAGGCTGACGCCGCTTTCTTTGCAATAAGGATAAAACATCACCTTATCAAGGCCGAGATCACAAACCGCGAGATACCTTCCGTCAGGTGTAAGCCTCACAAAATGCGCATGCGCGCATTCCTGACGCGCTTTGTTTGGACCCGCTCCCAAGTGCTGGATATAGAGGGGGTGAGGAAGAATGTTACCGCTGCAGTCA
>SVQJ01000214.1 GCA_015065395.1 Oscillospiraceae bacterium | reverse complement strand
TTTCTTATCTTTTCTCTTAAAGATAGTGAGCAGATCCCTGTATTTTACATTTTCCTTTATTACCGTAAGGTAATAAATATAGGCCAGGATAACGGATATATATACGGATGCATTGGGCCTTCTGAGAACGTGGCCCGCGAACTGAGAGGAACCCAGCATCAGGGCGAATGTTATTCCCACAAGTCCGCTTTCCAGCGTGACTATCCGTTTGAAACGGGTGATGACTCCCACTAAGATAAGACCAACGAAATATGCGAGGAACAGTATATAAAGGGCAAATCCCGCGTAACCGCTGTAATAGAAAACTGCGGGGAAATCGTTTTCCAGATCGTATATCTCCTCTTTAACTATGATATTACCGTTGGCATCCTCTGTTTCGTAATATTTGACAAGGGTGATATATTCGTATCCGAAAATACGGGAAAGGTCGTTTGCATCCTCGAATTTCATTTGAGCGTATTCTCTTTTGTTTTTTCGCACGTCTGTGAGAACCGAAACGTCCTTGGTGAACTCATAGCGTTCAAAGATACGCTCAAACCCGAATTCATCCACCATGGGGCCGAGGAAGCGTTCATAGATCTTTACTATCTCATATCTGGATTTGGGATCAAGGCTGTTGAATATCTCCCAGGACATATAGTCGGGGATGGGAGGTCTTTCATCCTTGTCTTCCTGCTCCGGAGTTGCGTTTTCGATAACCACCTCCACAGCCTGCTGCTTTGTTTCCATTGCAAAGGTGTGATTTCCGAATATCTGTGCTGCGGGGGATGCATTGTAGCAGAGGGCGCAGAAAACGGTGAGGCTTCCGAGAAGGGCATAGTAGAATACTCTTTTTTCACCCACGAGGATCATCATAACGATCATGCCCACGGCGATGATGAAAATAGAGAAATAGTCAACCTTCGTTCCTACGAAGAAAAGATTTGCAAAGCAGGCAACGCAGGCGATATAGAAGTAAAGGCGGCTGCCCTTTCTGTAGGCAAAAAGGAGGATCAAGGGAACGATGAATGCAAGGATGGCGCTCTGGGTGTTATGCGCGTAGGCCCACCCCATAAGGCCGATCTTGGCGTAGACGTATGTATATACCTGAGTTCCCGTCATATAGGAGAGAAGAAGAGAGTGGAGGGTGATCACCATGTTGATGCAGAAGGCTTTTTGCACATAGTCCGGCACGCTGCTGCTTTTTTTGAAAACGGTGATGAAAACCAGAGTGAAAAGGGGAAGATGCACGGTTCTTAAAAAGTTGTTTGCATCCCCCACCGGGTCAACATAACCTCCGTCAGCCAAAACGCAGGCGGCGATATGTCCTGCCCAATAAACGCCGATAACTGCAGCGGTGGCGATATAGGCCCATTTTTTATCCGATATGATAAAGCCGTAAAGCATGACCATCAAAAACATTCCCAGTCTGGCAACGGTGGTGATGGCAGTAAAGCTCCATACGTTGGACCAATGAGAAATTATATCCAGAAGGGGCTGAACTATAAGGAGTGCAAAAAGAAAATAGGGAGCTATGTCTGATAACTGCGACTTGGACTTTTTATAAAGGTTTACAGCCTTATTCATTATTTACAGGTCCTTTCACCATGGTTTTGACAGATCGGTTCATTACGGTCTGTTGAATCTTTCGATGATGGCGTCAGCGATACGCCCGGAAGCGCATCCGTCGCCGTAGGGGTTTTTTGCGTTTTTTGCTTTCTCGGAAAGGTCATCGCCTTCGAGAAAGGAAATAAGGGCTTTTTTTATGTTGCTTTCGTCCGTTCCCGCAACGGTCAGCGTTCCTGCATCTATTCCCTCGGGTCTTTCTGTTGTGTTTCTCAGAACAAGAACAGGCTTGGAGAGGGCCGTTGCCTCCTCCTGTATACCGCCGCTGTCCGTCAGTATGACACAGGCTCTTTTCATTATATTATGAAAGCGGTCGGCTTCGAGGGGCTCTGTGAGAAGGATGCGGTCGTTATGGTTGAATATACCGTGCACCGCTTCCAGAAGGCGGGGATTGGGATGAACGGGGAAAAGTATTTTTGTGTCCTCATAGGATGAGCATACCTCAGCGCAAGCTCTGAGCATACCCTGCATGGTATCGCCCATGCTTTCCCTGCGATGTGCTGTGAGGATGATAAGCCGCGAGCCCGCGGCCCAGTCAAG
The DNA here is from genome assembly GCA_015065395.1 of Oscillospiraceae bacterium. Lineage (GTDB taxonomy): Bacteria > Bacillota > Clostridia > Oscillospirales > CAG-272 > Avispirillum. The sequence goes on along the minus strand of SVQJ01000214.1, from coordinate 911 downwards.
GATCTCGTCCGAGTAGCTTTCCTTGACGGTGTAATTAAGCGCGTCCACCACCGTGTTCCCCGTAACGAATATGCTTTCGGGATCCTTTCCCTCAAGGATAAGATTGTCCCTGCTTTTTGCTGTGGGAGCAAAATCCATTTCGGAAACCGAAGAGATAAACCTCCGATTGATCTCCTCCGGGTAGGGAGAATATCTGTCGTTGGTGCGAAGGCCTGCCTCCACGTGCCCAAGGGGGACTCTGTTATAGAAAGCGCTGAGGGCGGCGGCAAAGGCTGTGGATGTATCGCCGTGAACTAAAAGGATGTGGGGATCGGCTTGCTTTATCACCCGATCGACCCCATTGAGGACCTTTGTGGTTATATGGGAAAGAGATTGGTCCTTTTCCATTATGTCAAGGTCATAATCCGGGGTTATGCCGAAAACCGCGAGAGTGCGGTCCAGCATCTCCCGATGCTGTGCACTTACGCAGACCGTACAGCATATCTCCTCTCTTTTTTTCAGCTCATGAATGAGAGGAGCCATCTTTACGGCTTCGGGAGCCGTGCCGAAAACTAAAAGAACTCTTATTATGGTAATATCCTCCGTTGCATCCTGATAAAGGTGATCTCAGTAATAGTATTCTTACCAAAAAAGCTTTGCTTAATCAGTTTTTGCGCTGTGGCAGGATAATTACCCAAAAGTATTTCTATTTATACAATTATACAACAATGCTTAGTCTTTGTCAATTACATAGTGTAATAAATGGAGACGGCGTTAAGCTTTCCCGTTCTTTCCTTGAAAGGAAAGAACCAAAGGAACTTTAAGAAAACGAAGAGAGCAAAAAGGCCCGAAAAAGAGGGAGAAACACCAAAATGAACGAGCTCATTTTGGTGTTTCTCCCTCTTTTTCGGTTACGGCACCGCCTTTTGCCT
>SVQJ01000213.1 GCA_015065395.1 Oscillospiraceae bacterium | reverse complement strand
CATAGTTTTTTAAGAGGTAATATGCAGACTGTAACTATTATATCGGTGGGAAAGCTCAAGGATGCCTTTTTTGAAAAATCTTTTCATAATGGGCTTTTCGATCGCTCTTTTTACTCTGAAGAGAGGAGTGAGCTTGTCCTTTATCGGAGGAACGATGATAACTCTTACTCCGAGTCTTCTGCCGCTCCAGGCATCTGTGAGGAGCTGGTCACCGAGAACCGCGGTACGGCACCTCGGAACCTTCAGCTGTCTCATTGCCGAGACGTAAAATTCTATCGAAGGCTTATGAGCGTCAAAATATGCAAGGACTCTTATCTTTGCGATAAATTTAGTCACGCGCTCTTCGTTGTTGTTAGATATAAGAGCAACCTTAACGTTTGCGTTCTTAAGCATTTCAAACCACTCGACTATCATTTCGTCGGGTTCCTCCTGCTCATACGGAGCAAGAGTATTGTCGATATCTATGAGAAGACATTCGATATTTTTCTCTGCGAGAAAGTCGGCGGTAATATCATAATAGTGTTCAAAATAATAATCGGGGGCTAAATAGCTGTACATAAAAGACCTCCTATATCCCATTCCTATATATTATAACACATATTTGCCGATTTTTCAATACCCAAAATAAATTTAAAAAAATCGAAAAAACTTTTAGAAAAGCTATTGACAAACGGAAAGCTTTGTGGTATAATATTAAGGCAGTCAAGAAATAGTATGAATGCGGGTGTAGTTCAATGGTAGAATTCCAGCCTTCCAAGCTGGTCGCGTGGGTTCGATTCCCATCACCCGCTCCATTAAGGGAGCGTAATGCGCTTCCTTTTTAAAAGCCAATGTGCCTTTAGCTCAGCAGGATAGAGCAACTGCCTTCTAAGCAGTAGGTCGGGGGTTCGAGTCCCTCAAGGCACGCCACGCGGTGGGTGTAGCTCAGTTGGTTAGAGCGTCAGGTTGTGGCCCTGAAGGCCGTGGGTTCGAATCCCATCACTCACCCCAGAAAAAGAACTTTGTCGTTAGAGTCGTACTCTAAAGGACAGTCTTATGTAGGATACGGTGTAACCCGTGAGGGTTGCACCGTTTTCCTTTGTTTCAAGCGGATTTTAGCGGTTTTTCTCGTATTTCTTCCATTGCCGCAATCAATTCCTTTTCTGTTGGAATATTGATAATTCCCACCGCTGTAAAAGAAATATCAATTGGAACGTGCTTTGTACCGTTCTCATCCTTTTCGCTATTGTGAACATCAATACGCTTAATCAAAGTGTTTACAATCGTGGGTGTTAATTCTTTTAAGTCAGTACACTCACGGATTGCTTCGAGGAAAACCTTCAAATCAATCTTTTCCTGTTCAGCTTTTTTGACTGCCTGCTCGTCATGTTCAACTGCGGCGAGCAGTTCTTTTTGCTCTTTTTCATAATTAGCAGACATACGGTAGAAGCGTTCGTCCGAAATCTTACCGAGCACATTATCTTCATAAATGCGTTCAATAAGCATATCAAGTTCTTTAATGCGCCGCTTGGATTTCTCAATGTTTTGCTTCATATTACGGATTGCCGTTTCTCTGCCGAGTGTGTTTTGCTTTGCAAACAAGTAAAGAAATACCGGCTCAAACTCCTGCACATATTTTGCTACCTTTCGTATGGTATCAAGAACTAATTCCTTGAGAACGGAATCACGGATGAAGTGAATGGTGCAGGCACCTCTGTTTTCCTTGTACTGAGAACAACGATAAAACTCTTTGCCGTCATCAATACTTTTAGAAGCACAGTAATACAGTTTGGAACCGCAATCGGCACAGTATAAAAGTCCTGCAAACATACTTGATTTTCCCGTTGCTGAATTGCGGCGGCGATGTTTTCGGAGTTCCTGTACTCTCTCAAAAGTATCTTCATCAATAATCGCTTCTTGGGTGTTGGGTATGATTTGCCATTCTTCTTCGGGAAGATGGATGGTTTTCTTAACTTTGAAGCTGACAAAGGTGCTTTTGAAATTAACGGTGCAGCCCGTGTACTGTCTGTTTTCAAGAATGTGCCGAACTGTTACTTGATCCCAACGATATGGATTATCAGGTCGCTTGTTTGTTGCCTTTCTGCCGATACGATAATAATACTCAGTGGGACATACGATTTCCTCACTCTCTAAACGCCGTGCAATTTTCATCGGACCAAGTCCCGCAAGACACAACTCAAAGATATATTGAACAACCTTTGCGGCAGGCTCGTCAATAATCCATTGTTTTGGATTATCGGGAGATTTCATATACCCGAAAGGAACTGCGGCGGATACACGCTCTCCGTTATCTGCTTTGGACTTCCAAACTGCCTTTATCTTTTTACTTGTTTGCTCAGCATACCACTCGTTGAAAATATTGTAGAACGGCATCATTTCAAGTCCCGTACCCGTATTGGTATTTACATTCTCTTGAATAGCAATAAAGGTTATTCCAAGTGAAGGATATACCACTTGAGTCAACCTACCCATTTCTATGGTTTCTCTACCAAAGCGTGATAAGTCCTTTACAATAATAGTTCCGATTTCGCCGTTCTCCGCCATTCTCTGCATACGCTGAAAATCGGGACGGTCGAAGGTCGTACCGGAGATGCCGTCATCTACAAAGAATTCAGGGTGAAGGTATCCGTGCTCTTTGGCATATTGAGAGAGGATCGCCTTTTGATTGGATATACTGTTGCTCTCGCCATCACGCCCGTCATCTTGGGAAAGACGGCAGTAAAGAGCAGTAATTTTTACATTATTCTCGGCTTGCTTTTTTGCCATAATAAACTCCTTTCTGTGTAAGCCGAGCATTGCATATTAGGCGAAGCTATTATACAATGCTCGCTACACTTGATACAATTCTGTGGGTTACAGTTCAGTGGACAGAATCAAGTCCTTGAACTGCTGCAATATGGTTTCTTTGCCCTCTATATCGAAATGGGCGGTCACGTCGTAAACCGTGCCGCCGATCTTTTTGGATAAGCAAATCTTTTGCGGAATAGGGATAACTGGTAGGGGCGTTTTTCGTATCGATTGAGTAACAGGAATAACATATTCCTGCAAATCAATAGG
>SVQJ01000212.1 GCA_015065395.1 Oscillospiraceae bacterium | reverse complement strand
ATATTTTTTCCTTAAAATGTTCAAGTTTTATTCACAATTAAATAAAGTGTGTCAAACGGGGACAGTCCCTTTGGCACACTTTATCCATATAACACTTTATCTGACTCGTGTCCTTTGTGAAAAATTAAAACTCTTCATACTCTATACTGCCGTCTGAGTAAACTATCTCGTTATACCCATGTCCGGAGCCATCACAGTCATAAAAAGGTGACCTTGACACCTCGGTTCTTCCTGCTGTTGTTGACGGTACAGGTTCCGCTGTTGTAGGCAGTGGCCGGTACGGCTGTAACGGTTGGTGCCGTTGTGGGTTCTGCTGTTGTCGTGGGCTCAGGTGTGGTTGTACATTGTTTCTTTTGAAATAGTCAATAACGTCACGAGATTCCCAACACTCGGACATAACCCTATGTTCGTAATTATAATCATAGATTTCATAATGACATTCTTGCCTTCCTTTTAAACAGCAAACACCTTTATATCAGCCGGAAGACTAAGCACATCTTTCTTGATATATACGCAAAAAGTATCTTCCCCTGTATGATATGCTCTGTAAGTAACGCCGTTTACATTTACCAATATTTCAGTCTCTGTTTCAAGCATATCCCTGCTGACGGTTCCGGAGATCTCATAATAATTCGCTGCAGCTTCCAGCGGCTTTACACTAACCTGTGAATCATCTGCAACCTTCTTATCCTCAAACTCTGGTCCGTCCAATGCAGCGCCTTCATAGACCGGCGCTGATATGATAGGCGGCATAGTTATAAACTCCTCAATATTTCTCTGCACCTTTTCAAATATAACTGTATCCGGCTTCTTTTCTTCCACGTATCGTTCCAGAGAATAGAGATTCTCTCTTGTAAAGAAGCACTCTCCGAACTCATTAGCTATCAGAGGCACAAGCGTATTCCCGAAAGAATCCCGAAACATAAGAAGCCTTCCGTTTTCTCCGGTACCCTTTGTCTCTATCCTTCCGTCCTCGACACTTTTAAAATTGCCCTGATACTCATAATTTTGCTCTATAGCGTACACCGGATTATCCTCCTTGTCTCCATAGAACGTATACATCATTTTGCTCAGATCGCCTCCTTCCCCTACAATACCCGTCACCTGCGCCTGTGAATAGTCATCATGAGCAAGTCCGAGACCATCCATGATGATATTGTAAGCTAAAACAGCTCCCTTATTACTCCAATGAGAATCCGTCTTTAAGTAAAGCACCTCGTCCTCTTCCTTAAAGCCTTTTATAAGATCCGCATACGGTATGCCCTTTGCCTCCAGCAGCGGTGCGAGCACATCTGTATTTTGGGTGGTATCAACCTTTAAAGAATCGTAATACGGCATATACTCCCCATAAAGAGTATTCTTATTGGCCGGCACAGTCAGGATAAAGTTACTGCCCTTGCCCTTTACATAATCATACGCTATGGAAATGTTGTGTGCTATATTATAAATCTCTCTGTCAGACAATCTGTCTGTACCCAAATAATCCTTCAATGTAGAAGTATAAAAAAGCCATCCGTCTTTTCCTGAGATTACGTTATCTACATTGGAAACCTTGAATATATCATTTTGAATTTTTGCATCAGCATATATAAGCTCATTTCTGAAGGCAAAATGATCCTTAAACCAACTCTCAAAGCCCGTAAAGAAAGCAAGATTCGGACCTCCGTCTGCATCAACGACAGAAGGAAACTCCGCAAGCCTTCTGTTATCTGTACTCTCATTGGTCGGCCGGAATGCCATGACAACCAGTGGAATGAGCAATATCGAAATGCACGCTATTATAAATCCTAAAAGAAATTTCTTCATTTTCGTTTTCCCGATCAGAATCTGAAATATATAAACGGGTTATACGCTCCGCTCGATAGTCTTATCACACACCATGCAAGAAGAGCAAAGGCTGCAACATAGAAAATTATCTGCAAGGCGTAAGCCTTACGCGAGAACGAAGCGCTGTCTGCCCCGCTCCTAATGCGCTTTATAACATTTGCCAAAGGACCGCAGGTTGCTATCGCCACAATCAGCATGACGATAAACTGCGGAGTCAGCTGCTGAAGCACTAAAGACATAGAAGCTGCTGATAATTCAAACCCCGAAAACATCTTACCTATCATCCCGAATCCGTAGCCTATCGTATCTGCCCGGAATATAACAAATCCTACAGTCACAACCGCTATCAGGTAAATGTGGCTTAAAAACCGTGGCATCCGCCTCAGTGCCGGCACATATTCCTCTAAAAAACTAAACAGTCCGTGAAACATACCCCAGACCACAAAAGTCCAGTTGGCACCGTGCCATAATCCCGTAAGAAAGAACACTATAATCTTATTGAGTACAGTACGCCCTTTACCCTTGCGGTTACCGCCGAGAGGGATGTAGACATATTCCTTAAACCATGAGGAAAGAGAAATATGCCATCTGCGCCAAAAATCCTTAATATTTAGGGATACATAAGGGAAGTCGAAATTCTCCTTAAAGTGAAAACCGAACATCCGCCCCATACCTATGGCCATATCACTGTAGCCGCTGAAATCAAAATAAATCTGCATAAGATAGGCGATAGCTCCTATCCAGGCTCCGAGTATATTTATCTGTGTCAGATTCTGACTGAAAATATTGTCGGCACATACCGCCATCGCATTGGCAATGATGACTTTTTTCCCCAGGCCTATGATAAACCTGCGGAGTCCCGGAGCAATCTCTCTGATAGATATAACTCTGTGATCTATCTCTTCTGCAATATCCCTATATTTTACAATTGGGCCTGCGATAAGCTGAGGGAAAAATGAGATGTAAAGGAGGAGCTTTGCAAAATTCCTCTGTACTTCTACATTTCCCCTGTAAACATCTATCACATATGACATAGCCTGAAATGTAAAAAATGATATCCCCACGGGAAGAGCTATCTGCGGAACCGGTATGGATGCACCGCTCAAAGCATTGATAGTCCCTACTATAAATCCCGTGTATTTAAAAATGCACAAAACTCCTATGTTTATTATCACTGCTATAGTCACAACCGCTTTACGGTTAAACCTTCCCATGGCAAGCGCACACAGATAATTGGCAAATCCATTGGCAACCATGAGTATAAC
>SVQJ01000211.1 GCA_015065395.1 Oscillospiraceae bacterium | reverse complement strand
GTGGGATAACCTATGACCGTACTGACCAATACGGGTTTGAGATGTTCCCTGCGTCAGGGGTACGAGCGGTAAATATGGCGCACAGCAATTAACATTAGAATCCGTGCGGCAGGTCTGTGCAGTAATGATCGAAATGATTCACCAACACAATGCCAGAGCTGCCGCATCATTGTAATGTTAGTTAAAAAGGAGAAATCAAAATGAAAGCTACTAAAACGATAATACGCGTATTTCCGGCACCTCCTGCAATCTGTACCACACCGGGATTGCATCGTAAGCATCGCTGTTATAACTGCTCTTTTGCTACGATGTGCGGTGATATTCTTTTTTGTCCCTTTCATCACTGCTTGCGCGCGAATATGACCAACGCTGTTAAGCGTTTCTGACGAGGTACCTCAATGATAACCGATATAGTTATTGATCCTGAGTTTGAAAGTAAGATACCGCCATTAACCGAGGAGGAACTTCAACAGCTTGAAGCCAATATCCTTGAGGACGGAAAGGTGTTGTATCCGCTGATAGTATGGAACGGCATACTTGTGGATGGACATAACAGGTACCGTATTGCAGAACGGTATCCTCACATAAAGTATGAAACCTATGAGAAGAAGTTCGATGATCGATATGCGGTTATTGCATGGATATGTCGTAACCAGTTGGGAAGAAGAAATCTTACATATGAGCAGAAAAAATACCTGATTGGAAAGCAATATGAATCTGAGAAGGCAACTCATGGTGGTGATAGAGTTACCGAGCATGATCAAGACGGACGATTCACCGCAAGTTCCCAAAATGGGAACTTGCGGTCAAAAGAGAAAACCTGCGAAAGAATCGCAAGAGAAAACGGTGTCAGCAAAAATACTGTCATTCGGGCAGAGCATTTTTCAAGAGCAGTAGACATTGCTGATGATATTGTTCCTGGGATAAGACGAGAGATTCTGTCAGGTTCTCTTAAGCCGACCGAAAAAGATCTTTCTGCAATAGCAATAGCCTCTCCTGAAGAAAGGCCTGAGTTAATCGAACAAATCAGGAATCCTAAACCGAGATCAACAAGTCATTCCGCTGAAATAAAGAAAATAGAGACTATTTCAGAAGATATGTTACAGGCCAAAGGAGACGGCGGCGTTGAAGCAATGATCTGTGAACTGAAAGATGCCTTGGATTTGCTAATTCTTCGCTGGACAATGTGTTTTGATGACTACAGTCAATATCTTTCAGATGCTCAATGCGTCGCAAATGTTTTGGAACTAATCCATAATGGATTGGAATATTTTAAGAAAACCGAAGGAGGTTTAATCAACAATGGTTAGAAAAGAAAATTATCCCCACAACGAAAGGATGATCCACTCATCCAACATCATCGTGCCGAGAGGTACATATCAGCGCAGACTTCATGCTCCCCGCGTCAAGAAGATCGCTGATACCTTTGATGAGAGAATCGCAAATCCGCCCAAGATCAGCATGCGCGATGGAAAATATTATGTCTTTGATGGACAGCACACTATCGCAGCGCGAAAACTGCTGAACAATGGCCATGATCTGCTGATAAGGTGTAAGGTCTATTACAACATGACTGAACAGGAGGAAGCGCTGCTCTTCGCTCAGCAGACCGGCACATCGGCTCGACTTTCACCGGGCGTGCGTATCCGAGCACTTATTTTCGGTGGAGATCCCGAAGCTGTTGCTTTTAACAATGCGGTAGAGAGCCTCGGCCTTATGCTCGACTTTGACCACAAGGCCGGCAAGTATCGCATATCCAGCGTCGGAACCGCTTTTGAAGCGTATAAGCGTATCGGCGAGGAGAAGTTCAAGGAGGCAATGAGTATCATCATCGCTGCTTGGCACGGAGAACCCAATTCTTTCGTGAGAGCAAATGTGACGGCAATGACATATTTCGTTGACCTTTACAAAGGGGACTATGACCGCGGCAGACTTATCTCGGCTCTGAGCGTCATCGATCCCTTGTTCATTGGTCGCGAGGGCAAACTGGCGGCAGGCAATCTGTTCGGATACAAGAAGTATCTTTATCAGGTTTACCGTATATACAACGGCTGCAAGAAGCAGTATGCGCTGCCGATGAAGTTCTGATAATCAAATATATCCCACTCAAGATTAGAAGCTATGGGCTTACAGTTATCGAAATCACTACCGATTCGGTACCTGTGAGCCTATATTTGTGCTCTTGAGTTTAATGAAAAGGAGAATAAACAATGGAACAGGAGACCGCATATAGACTGATTTTTGACGAATATCCTGATGTCGTGAATATACATCAGCTGTGTGATATGCTCGGCGGAATAGGGATAAAAACCGCGTATGGTCTTGTTAAAACCGGTAGAATAAAAAGAATAGGTACCGGAAGAACATATAGGATTCCTAAAATCAATGTTATTAACTTTCTCAATGTAATCGAATAATAAATTATACATTTTGAGTTTCTGATAACTTGAGCTATACTTGATTCATCAATGGCAGATGGATGACAGTATAACTGTTACATTAAGGAGGAAAAACAATGGTAGCAGGTCATCTTAGAGAGCGCGGCGGATATTATTACACCGTTCTCAGTTACACAGACGAAAATGGAAAGAGACATACTCCGTCAAAATCAACCGGACTGACCGTAAAGGGCAATAAAAAGCGCGCAGAAGCGCTTCTTCTTGAGGCTCGTAAGGAAATGGAGATTCAGTTAAAAAAGCGTAAAGCCTGTGTGAAGCGCACATTGGAACACTTGGCTAACGGTGACGATAGCGAAATAGGTTTCACGCAGTTTATGCTTGAATGGCTGGAAATGATGAGAACCAATATCGAAGTAACGACCTATGCTTCCTACGCATATACAATTAAAAATCGTGTAGTTCTGTACTTTGATGAAAAGTATCCAGGTCTTTTACTCAGTGAACTTACCCCGAAGCATCTTCAGGACTACTATACCTATGATATGAAGCATAATAAGGTCAAAGCATCCACAGTTATTCACCGGCACGCAAATATAAGGAAAGCCCTACAGTATGCGGTGAAAATCGGTGTTCTCGATTCAAATCCTGCGGATAGGGTGGAACGCCCCAAAAAGGAGAAGTTTACTGGCAGTACATATAACGCAAGCGAG
>SVQJ01000210.1 GCA_015065395.1 Oscillospiraceae bacterium | reverse complement strand
ATAATCAAGGATTCTTTACCGGGATGATATAATTACTACGATAGAGGCAGATGCCTTTGTCATGAAAATCATCAGAAATCGATACTGATGAGGCCACTAAAAGATAAATCTGTTTATGATAAAATAAACCATATTTTCGAGAAGGAGGTACAAATATGAGACGCTGCAGCGATAAGGCTCCATGCAGAGCTTGAGGAGACTGCATGGAGGAGCGGAAAACTGATCCGTGATCCTCAAGCTTTGCTTCTGAAATAGATATTAATTTAGGAGCAAAGAGAATGAATAAGAATAAACATTTAAGGAATTTCTATATACTTTGGGGTACCCAGAGTCTGTCACAGCTTGGAAGTTCCATTACTGCATATGCATTAACGCTGTGGCTTTACGACGTGACGGGATCGTCGCTCGATACAGCGGCTCTCCGTATCTGTACATACGCTCCCTATGTGCTCGTCAGCATATTTGCCGGAGCTCTTTCCGATAAGTTCGATAAGAAAAAGACGATGCTGATCTGCGACCTTTTTGCTGCTGTCAGTACGGTCATGGTGTTCGTTTTATATAAAACGAATCTTCTTTGTGTATGGCATCTTTATCTCATCAATGTGATATCGGGACTCATGAACACCTTTCAACAGCCCGCTTCCGAGGTGGCTTTTACGCTTATCACTCCCAAAGACTGTTATCAGAAGACCGGAGTACTTCAGGCGTTATCCAGGTCGCTCATATCCATCGGACATCCGATAATCGCTGCTGCCGTCTACGGTTTGGCAGGACTTGAAGCTGTTATTGCCGTGGATATGGTGACGTTTCTTATAGCCTTTCTGGCACTTGCGTTGTTTATTAAGTTTTCCGAAGTTTCAAGAGAAAGCACGCAAGGAAAAGGGACAATCCGTCTTGCAAGAGAGGGGTTAAGTTATTTGAAGAGCAAGCCGATGATCTTATACGTGATCCTGTTTATGGCAGGTGTAAATCTCATATCTTCAGCTTTTGAGGCAACTCTTCCGGGTTATATAAAACCTAATCCGCTGGGTGGAAACTATGTACTTGGCATTGTAAGTTCATGCTCCGGCATAGCCATGATCTTAGGAAGTCTTATCTTTACCAAAATGCCAAAACCTAAAGACCGGGTAAGGGTTATATATCTGTCAATGCTGTTTTCCCTTGGAACGGAGAATTTCATTCTCGCATTCTCGAGAAGTCCGGTCCTGTGGTGTATAGGTCAGATCCTCGGATGGATATTCGTTCCGGTAATGAGCGCAAACCAGAATGTGATCATGAGAAACGAGATACCCGTAGAACTGCAGGGACGTGTATATGCCTGCAGAAACACGCTTCAGTTTTTTACGATACCAATAGGACTTTTCCTGGGAGGCTTCCTTGTCGACAACATTTGTGAGCCTTATATGAGAGACAGCTCATATGCTCTTTCCTTCTTTTTCGGATCGGGGAAAGGCTCAGGCGCAGCTATGGTGCTGTTCATACTTGGAGTTGCCGGGACCGTTATGTGTCTTGTGTTCGGGAGAATACTTAAGAAGTACAGTTACAGCGGTTAGTACTGATCACAACAGCCGAAGGAGCAGAGATGCTTTTCGGCTCAGTTGTATAATGGTTTATACAATTAACAGTTTTTAATCAAATAAATTGGAAATATTTTTGCGAGGTATATGAAATGAATAAAAAAACACTCAAATTATTAGCGGTAATAGGTGCTTTTCTGCTGAATATGCTGCTGCTGGTCGTGGTCGGAAAACTGGTCGTCCCCGAGGAATGGGGAAACAATTATGTATTACAGAAAGTAGTGCTTATCGTTCAGGAAATTGAGATCACATCTGTGTTCGTTCTGCTGTCGGTAAAGGCATTCAAAATAAAAATAGACATAGGCAGGAAAAATCTTTTCAAGGGTATCTTCTGGTACGGGCTCGTGATTTGTATTGCCGTTATAGTAAATTTTATTATGGGCTACACCGCTCCCGAAAAAAACATAGCTGCCGCCCTGCCGTATCTTCTGCTTTCGTTCGTCACGATGATGTGTGTGGGCGTTGCGGAGGAGGTCATGTGCAGAGGCTTTCTGTTCGGCGCGTGTAGAGAATACTTCGGTGAGAACAAAAAGGGGATATATCTCTCCGTTTTCGTTTCCGCTCTGATCTTCGGTTGCTGGCATATAGGAAATCTGATTTTCGCTCCCGACCTTGTCATAGCAACGGTAGCACAGGTGATATATGCGACAGAGTTCGGCATTATTTTTGCGGTGATATATTACCGATCCGAAAGTCTTATCCCTTGCATCATATTGCATGGTCTGATGGATTTTGCCTCTGACTTTTGGCTCTGCTTTGCAAAAAATTCAAACGATGCACTAAATACTTCTAATACAACGGATATTGATATAGCATCCGCACTTGGTCTGATAGCTATGTGTCTGCCATTTGTTATATCAGGACTGTGGCAGCTGAAAACTGTATTTAAGAAAAAACCAAACAGTATAGATAACTAAATCAGGAATTAAGCGTACCAAGGCCTCAGGTAATTCTGGGGCCTTTTGCATGCTATAATCTGAATATCGAAGAAGATAGGAAATAATACTATGGCTCGTGATGATGCTTTAAAAGATAAGATAATCAAGCTTGGAAATAAGCAAAAGATCAATGCTGTCGCCAAATATAGTGATCACCCGAATCCGGATATAAGAATGACAGTAGCCATGACTCTTGGTATGATCCCTACCTACGATTCCGGCATGGCCTTGATTCCGCTTTTACGTGATACAGATCCTATGGTAAGAGCGAGTGCGGCAACGGCTGCAGCCGATATTCACGCCAAACATTGCGAAGAATACGTTAAAAAGCTTGCGTTTGCGGATAATGACCCTAATGTAAGGCAAGCTGCTAAGAGCGCATTTGACAGGCTCAAGAGTAGCGTAATTTAAGGGTTGGATCCCTTTTTCTTCCAATAAGAAAATCTCTTTCTAAGAAGCTCAAGATCAGCCTCAACAGTTGTATGTGAGTACACATGAGCATCGAAAAAGGCATTTCTGACTATACTAACAACCTCTTCCTCAGGTATTTTTCCTGGAATGTTTATATAAGTGATTCCTTTAGTCATGCATATGTATTCTT
>SVQJ01000209.1 GCA_015065395.1 Oscillospiraceae bacterium | reverse complement strand
GAAAAAGAACAGGATCTCAAGGATTGAAAGCACGAGTTTACTGACCGTGAAATAATAAAGGAAAAATCCTATTGCAGAAGCAAGAAGGAAATACCAGCGCACTTGTCCTCTAATCGCATGAAATAAAAAAAGGGAATATGATGCGGAACACAATAAAGCATATAGAATATCGCCTAAAAAAAGCAATATCATGTTTTTACGTCTCGGCGCTGCAGATATTCTTCTGTTTTTAATAAACGGCAATTGTTTCTTATACAATCCTGAGACTGCACGCGAATAAGAACCGATTCCGCACAGAATCCTCGTAAGACGAATACAATCGTACAGTACGCCGAGAAAAACGCCCATAAACAATGAATATGCGGTAACGGCAAAATGCTCAGATAAAGAAAACCACATAGTTACCTGCGCTTTTTGGAAGAACGCCTATTATCACCGGTTTCCATATAATAGATACCGTTGACTTTTCCGGTAACAGTCAAAAGTCCTTTATCCGACGAAAAACTGTCGATCTTTAATTCTTCCCCTTCTATCACCATATCGCCGAGAGCAGAATGCAAGGTAATAGAATTATCATCAAAACCAAGAACATCATCCACGCCTGTAAGTTCGGAATGGCGTCGATCGTGAAGAGTTAAGTTGTGAGATTCAAAAATTTTTTCGCTGTTCATAAAAACCTCCAGACGATACTGATAAATCATATTCACCCGGAAGTCATAATATTACAAATCAGGAAATCACCTCATACAAGGATGCGGCATCATTTTTCCCGACAGTCTCTTTCACCTCGAGAACCTTAACTTTAAGACGTCTTTCTCCGAAAGCAACCTCGATCACATCTCCGACACAAACATCACAAGACGCCCTTGCAACTTTGCCGTTCACAGAAACATGGCCGGCGTCACAGGCGTCATTCGCTACAGTTCTTCTTTTGATGATACGGGAAATTTTCAAGTACTTATCAAGCCTCATGAGAATACCCTATACTGTGATAACAGTACAGCCCCGGTAGGATATACCGAGGCTGTCACAATAATGCGCAATTACTTATTGATCTTAGCCTTAAGATCTCTGCCTGCAACAAATGCGGGCTGCTTGGAAGCAGGAATGGTGATAGCTGCACCGGTAGCAGGGTTACGGCCGGTACGCTCGCCTCTCTCCTTTACGCTGAAAGAGCCAAATCCGATAAGCTGTACCTTCTCACCGTCAACAAGAGCAGACTCAATTGCGGAAAATACACTGTTAACTGCAGCTTCAGCTTCCTTTCTCTTAAGACCGGTATCTTTGGACACTACATCGATAAGCTGTGATTTGTTCATGATTCTAAATCCTTCCACTTTTTTCATTGCTGCTCTCTCTTTATGAGAGGGCGCTTACTTGGTGATATTATATCACTACACTTTGCAATTTGCAAGTATTTTTTAGCATATTTATTGGATTTTATGGTAATTTTTCAACTTTTTTTAATTTTTTCAGCTTCCCAGTACGACAAAAGTTCCGTTTCCGACATATTTTTGATACATTTTCCGCATTTTTCCGTTGCAGACTCAACGCCCTCAAATCTCGAAATAAACTTTTCGGTCGCTTTTCCGAGAGCTTCTTCACAATCAACTCCCGTGAATCTTGCTACGTTTGTAACCGCAAGAAGAAGATCACCTATCTCCTCGCTTATGCGCTCCTTATCCAAAGATAAGCGCTCAAGTTCTTCGGATACCTCGTCTACCTCCTCACGAACCTTATCCATTGCCTGAAGAGCATCTCTGAAATCAAAGCCGACCTTCCCCGCTCTTTTACCAACCTTTTGCGCACGCATCAAAGCCGGAAGAGACGCCGGTACTGCACGAAGTTCATCCGTAACGGTAGCTCGTTCCTCTTTTTTCTCTTCTTTTTTTAACTTATCCCAATTGTCGAGAACTTCGCCGCTGTTTTCAACAGTCACATTTCCAAAAACGTGAGGATGACGGTAGATAAGCTTCACACAAATATCGTTTATGACGTCGTCAAACGAGAAATTCCCTGACTCTCTTTCAATTTCCGAATGAAATACGAGCTGCAAGAGAACATCCCCAAGCTCTTCACGCAAAAGATGCGGATCATCTCTGTCTATTGCCTCAACAGCTTCGTAGGTCTCTTCGATAAAATCCTTTCTGATAGACTTATGCGTCTGTTCCCTGTCCCACGGGCATCCGTTTTCCGAGCGAAGAAGAGTCATAATATCGCAAAGATCATTTATATCATATCTGTCGAGACAGCGGAGTTCTTCTGATTTTTTCATCCTGATTTCCTTCTGTTATTTTATGAGATGAATTTTTGTAAGCGCGGAGCAGATCTTGTTACCCTTAGGAAGAAGCTTTACGTCATCTGCTGTGACGACCCTGAGAAGGAACACAAACAGAACGTAGACGATACCTGCAGTTCCGATTGCAGCGACAGTTGCGATCGAACCCGAAACAAACGTATTAAATAGAGTGTATGATCCTAAAGCTGCTGCTGCACAAATGATACCGCAAATGAAGGGCTTAAGGAAAACACGCACGATATTCGGTACAATATCAGCATATTTTGCGATAAATACGAAGTTGATACAGGTCACGGTAAGATAACAAAGGAAGGTACTGATAGGCGTTGCAATCATACCTATATGCTGGATCAGGAAATAGTTAGTTACAAGCTTCACCGCAGCACCTGCAAGCATTGAAACAAGCGGTAGACGTTCTTTTCCGCATGACTGGAGAATCGCATTCGTCACAGACAAAATGCAGACAAATATCGTAGAAGGTGCAAGGACTCTCAGCAGAGGAGTAGCATTGACAATAGCCTGCGCCTCGCCGCTGCTGTAGAACATCTCAAGAATAGGCCTTGAAAGCACGGACATACCGAGTCCGCAAGGAACACCGATAAGCACAGCCACTTTCAGTGCCGATTCCATTACCGTACGGGATCTTTTTTTGTCTCCCTGAGTTCTCGCAACTGAAAGAAGAGGTACTATCGCCGCGGAAATAGGATATATCAGTACGGGCGGAAGGTTAAACATGGGCACTGCAAGGCCCGTATAGTTACCAAAGAGAGTCGTTGCCTCAGCCTGGGACATACCGTTTTCCTGAAGCAAATTCTGAACGATAAATGTATCAATGAGGTTAG
>SVQJ01000208.1 GCA_015065395.1 Oscillospiraceae bacterium | reverse complement strand
AATATAGGCTCCCTCCGCGGACGTGAAGAAGTACTGACCTTAATATTTCTGTGTCCGCTCTGTCTTCGCTTACGCGAAGACCCAAATATAGGCTCCCTCTGCTGAGAAAAGCAAAACATGGGCCTTCGCGCAAGCGAAGGCAGAGCGAAGCAGCTGAAGTTGTAGTTTTCATTTTCTATACCTTCGCGGAGGGAGGCATAATTTGATTACACCTTTTGCTTATCAAATCTACAACATCATACCGCACGCTTGCTGAGTGCGTACGGTCGTAAAGCTTAATTGTTACTGCATATCGGAACTGTGCCATGGGATAAGCTCGGCACAAATCGGAGGAAAGGAACAGCAAAATAAATGGAAGAAACAAAAAACGTATATACTCTTGCCGATGCCGCAGAGATCGTCTATCTTTCACGGGAGAACGTTCGCTTTTCCAAAAAGAGCGATTTTATAAGCGCCGAGATCTGCAAAAAGGGCGAGGACGGCGCCGAGATATGGGAGAGCCATGAAAGAGTTTGGCTGCACCGTGCTTTCCCCTTCAATATGCCCGAAAAATTCATCTCCGTTCAGAATAAGGACAGCGAGGAGCTGGGACTTATCAAGGATATCGCCAATCTCAGCGAAGAGGATCAAAGGATCGTGAGAGAGGAGCTTTCCAGAAAGTATTACGTTCCGAGGATCGAAAGAATACTGACCTTAAAGGAGACGCGAGGCTTCTCTTTCTGGAAGGTCATAACGGATGCAGGGGAGCTTTCCTTTACTCTGCAGGATACTTACAGAAGCATCACCCGTGTTTCTGGGGATCGGGCATTCATTTTCGACATTTGCGGAAACAGATATGAGATCGAGTCAATTTCGGCACTTGACAAAAATAGTTACCGAAAGATAGAGCTTTATCTCTAAGGGGAGGAAAAATGCAGGAAAATAGCCAAAAACGCCCCTATGTCACCCTGTCCTTTGACCTGGCAGGGGACAGCGAAAAGAAAAAGATAAAGGGAAGGGTGCTTTTTTTCCGCGATGAGATACAGATCTTTTCGGGAAACGAAAAGCGCACTATCCTTGCAGACAGCGTGAAGGAATATAAATGTCAGAACGGCGTAGGCTGTACCTTTCTTGAGGCAGAGACCGAAGGGGGAGACGTGCTTATATGCCGCGCAAGCATGGAAAGAGCGGAGGCGTTTGCCAATGCGGTAAGGCTTCTGAACAGGGCAAAGCTTTCCGGGGATTACAGCCGTGAGGACAGCGCAGACACAGGCGTGCTTTGCGAAAAATGCCACCGCCCCTTCCCCCCCGGCTCAAAGGTCTGCCCGCGGTGCGCCGATAAGGGACAGTATATCAAGCGCCTGTGGGCAATAGCCAAGCCCTACAGAAAGTACATATATTTCTCGGTCTTCATTTATTTTGTGATAGCTCTCATAAATCTTCTCCTGCCCTATTTCAATCGGGTACTGGTGGATGATTATATCAGGGCAGAGCGCCTGCCGAGGCTTTCAAGCTATGCGCTCTGCATCGGGCTTATCCTTCTCGTGAATATCGTCTCCAGACTTCTCACCATGCTCAGGACCTATACTCAGACGGTGGCAGGAAACAAGGTCATCGTGAGGATAAGATCCATAATATTTGATAAGATCCAGAGCCTCTCCCTTGCCAAGGTGACGAAAAGAACTTCGGGAGAGCTTATGAACCGGGTCACCGAGGATACTGGACGCATTCAGCAGTTTATCACAGGGGAGATCGGCGCTCTTATCGAGCAGGTGCTCATGCTTCTGGGTATAGGAATACTTCTGTTCTCCTATAACTGGCGCCTTGCCCTCCTGGTTATCATGCCCGCGCCCCTCGTTGTCATATCCCAAAGGCTCATGTGGAGATTCTTAAGAGCAAGATACGGAAAGCAGTGGTCAACTGGCGCCAAGGCAAACACGGTGCTCCACGATATCTTTTCGGGTATCAGAGTTGTCAAATCCTTCGGCACGGAGGAGGCAGAAAGGGAGAGATATGATAAAGAGATCGGCATCGAGAGGGATGTGAGAGCCTCCAATGAGACTTATTTTGCGGTGATTTCTCCCATAACGTCCTTTTTTATGGGCGTTGGTGAATTTTTCCTTCTCTATTATGTGGGCAACGCCATCCTTGACGGATCCATGACCTTCGGAGAAATGCAGCAGTTTTCATCATACGTGGGCATGATATACGGCCCGCTTCGCTGGCTTTCCAATATGCCCCGACGCCTGACCATGACCATGACCAGCGTTGCCAAGGTGTTTGACGTGATCGATGAGGAAAGCGATGTCAGCGACAGAGAGGGTGCTGAGGATCGGGAAATATCGGGAGATATAGAGATCTGCGATCTTTCCTTCGGATACGAAAGCGGCCATAATGTGCTCTCTCATATCGATCTTACCGTAAAGCCGGGAGAGATGATAGGTCTTGTGGGCCGCTCGGGTGTGGGAAAATCCACCCTTATCAATCTGATAATGCGAATGTATGACCCGGATGAGGGATGCATAAAGATAGGCGGCACGGATATACGGGATATCACCCAGGAATCACTGCGCCGCAAAATGGGAGTGGTGCTCCAGGAGACCATGCTTTTCTCGGGCACTCTTTATGCAAATATTGCCTATTCCAAGCCGGAGGCAACGGCTGAGGAGGTCATAACCGCGGCAAAGCTTGCCGGAGTGCATAAATTTGCGGTAAAGCTCAGCGACGGATATAATACGGTGATCGGCGAAAAGGGATATACCCTTTCCGGCGGAGAGCGGCAAAGGGTGGCGATAGCGAGAGCGCTTCTCCACGATCCCCGGATACTTATCCTTGATGAGGCAACCAGCGCCTTGGATACGGAAACGGAAAAGGATATCCAGGATGCGCTGCAAAGGCTCATCTCGGGCAGGACCACCATTGCCATCGCCCACAGGCTCTCAACGCTCAGAAATGCCAACCGCCTTGTGGTGCTTGACGGCGGAAAGGTCGCCGAGGTGGGAAGCCACGAGGAGCTTATGGCGAAAAAGGGTATTTATTTCGAGCTGGTAATGGCACAGCGCCAGATGACGAAAATGGCAAAATAAAAAGGAGCCCTCGGGCTCCTCAGACTGTCGAAAAAGGCGCAGAACGCAGAAAAGTCATAGCAAAGCGTGACAAAAAACAAACTCTGCCGA
>SVQJ01000207.1 GCA_015065395.1 Oscillospiraceae bacterium | reverse complement strand
CAAGGAAAGCAATTTGTTGTGGTTGACAAAAGTTCTGTCCTGATTATTGATCTTTACTGTGGCTTGCTTCGAGGAAACGATTTTTGAAAAAGTATGGTTTTTCATGCAGTAGGATGAAAGCACTGCAAGATCTTTGGCTGTAGTATAATGGTCTTGATCCGGAAGACCGCTGGGGTTTTTGAAGGAGGTTTTTGAAAGATGAAGATCTGAGGCTTTTTTATTCATAAGCTCAACGAAGCCTTCAACGCTGCCTGCGCATTCTATGGCAAGAGCTACGGCAACGTCGTTTGCACTTTGCAAAAGTAATGCGTATAGCGCATCTTCAATGGTGATAGTATCTTCTTTTTGAAGATATGCTGATGTCCCTTCCGTTCCAACGGCAAGCTCTGATACTGTAAACTTTTTATTCGGCTCGCAAGCCTCAATGACTGTTATCGCAGTCATTATTTTTGTGGTACTTGCCATAGGCAAGGGCACATCTGCATTCTTTTCGAAAAGTATATTATTGCTATCGGCTTCTATCATAATTGCACTATTTGCGCTGAGAGAAAGCTCCCGGCTTGCTTTTACGGCAATCGGAGCAATGCATAGCAACAGTGACAGTGCCAAAATGCCGGATATAAGCTTCTTTATCAATCAGATCACTCCTTTTTTATCGGTACATATAGCATCCGATAAAAAGGTGATAATTATTCAAAAAAGTGCTTATTCCTTAAATTCGCCTTCAGCTTCTTTTTCGGATTTATCCTTTTTCTTAGAAAATATTTCCTTGAATTTCTCTATAAGCTCCGGAGAACGTTCAACAGCGCTTATGATCTGTGAAACGGTATCCTTGGGCTCGGGCTGAGGATTTGCGATAGAGAGCATTTCGGCGTTTCCGTTAGGAGAAACAACAATAAAGGCAACAGGAGTTACGGTAACGCCGGTTCCGCCGCCGCCGCCAAAATTGCTTTTAGTAGCAGCTGTGTTGTTTTTGCCCAGGTAGTCAACGCCGCCCGTAGCAAAGCCAACGCTGAGCTTTGAAACGGGAATTATAACTGTTCCGTTGGGAGTGGTTATAGGGTCTCCCGTAACTGTATTTGCATCAAAAGATGATTTGATGCTGTCAATGGATGCACGGATGATCTCTGTCATTTTGTTATCGCTCATGGTTATATATCCTTTCGTACTTGAATTTACTTTTTAATATCGGAAATAAGGCTCTTGAAGAGCAATGATATCATGGGTTTTACGACACTGAAAACTCTGATACGGAGCTTTCCCATAATAATAAAACTGTATCCGCTTTGATCGAAGGAAGGATTTACATAGATTTTTCCATTATCGGGAGGAACAAAGCTTGTAGAAACATTGAGAAATTCTATAAGATACGCGATCGCCTGTGAAATTATGCCGACTCTTATACAGGTTGCAGCGGCATCACCCTCGTCAACTGTTATGTAGCAGTGAACAAGCTCAGTATGAAGGTCCTTTTTGAACATCTGTGCGTAAATTCTGATCAAAGACAACCATTCATTGGTTCCTTCGGGATCATCAGTGTTCCTTGCAATTTCCTTTATAAGATCCGTGATCTTTGCAGAATCAGACTTTTTGTGATTGTCTTTATTGTTTTTCTTTTTTTTCTTCTGAGTGTAAAGAGAATCATCTGAAAGCCTTTGCCCTCTGAGTCTGCGCATAAGCTTTTTGTAGCGCTTTTTTTTCTTTGAAGGAAGAACTCGTATCTTTACGGGCCCGAACTTTACATATAAGCGGAATGTTTTGCCGTCGTGGTCAAACACGGCACCGACGGGGGTAAAAAGGATAAGAGTTATAAGCATTATCAAGCTCAGAAGTATACTAAGCAAAATATATAATACCATCATATACTCAGATCCTTTCATAATTGATTGTCAGCTTTCGCTTTTTTCGGAATCAGGCTCGGTCTCAATGGGAATCTGTCTGATATCAGAGGTGGGAACGGGGACTTCGGGCAGTTCATCAAGAGAGGTAAGACCGAAAACTCTCAAAAAATTGCTTGTGGTTCTGTACAACCTGGGTCTTCCCGGAACATCAAGTCTCCCACATGGCTCAATGAGCTCTTTTTCTCTCAGATTTGCAACCGCATAGCTGGAATCAACGCCGCGAACCGTGTCTATAAATGCTCTTGTAACAGGTTCGTTGTATGCAATGACCGCCAGTGTTTCGATAGAGGACTGGGAGAGATTTCCGCCCCTCTTTATACCCAATGCATCGCGAACATACTGACCGAATTGCTCTTTTGTACAAAGCTGGCAGGCGGTATCGAAGGGGATCAGCATGATACCTCTCGGGATGAGTGAATCCTCGCGGTTATAATCATCCGCATAATCGCGGATGATCTTTTTAGCAGCTCCCGGTGATATTTCCAATACCTTTCCGATGTTCTGGTAAGAAACAGGGTAGCCTGCGGCAAAGAGGATCGCTTCGATTATTTTGCAGCTGTGAGGAATATCAAGCTCAGCCGGAGGGTCAACTTCTTCAATGATGAGCTCTACTATTTCTTCTGCTGTGTTTGTTTCTTTCGTGTTTTCTGTTTCAAGGATTTCTGTTTCCATTTTTACCTGCTTATTCGTCTTTTATGATTTCGGTGAGGCTGGTTATATCAGCATCCTCTTTAAGGGACACCGAAACGCCGGAAACTGCGTCAATAACGCCTTCGCCGTTTGCTTCCGTTTCGGTTTCATCAAGAATGAGCACTCCGGATTTCAAAAGCTCAAGCATTGCAAGAAACATCGAAACAAGCTCCGCCTTTGTGTCTGCGCTTCGAAAGAAGCCTTCCAGATTCACCTTTTTTCCGCCTTTGAGGCGCCGAGCAAGGTTTTCAACGATTGAGGCTACGGATACTTGCTTTTTTGCGATAAGCGGCTTAAAGCGTTCTCTTGCCTCTGCGTCGGTTACTCTTACCTCGGTCATTACTCTTATGAGTGCGGCGGAAAGAAGCTCGACCTTGTGGTCTGCCACATATTTTTTGTCAGGAGAGATCTCATCTGTATCCTTTATCATTCTCGTTCCGTATTCGGAGAACATTTCTCTCAGATATCCGGAAGCCTCTTTCGCCCTTTGATATTCAAGAACAGCGGCAGCAAGAGCAGCGCGGGGGTCTTCCTCCTCCTCGTCGTTTCCTGTCTGGAAATGCTCGACAACCTTATCAAGAAGATCCCCCAGACCCAGCCGG
>SVQJ01000206.1 GCA_015065395.1 Oscillospiraceae bacterium | reverse complement strand
TCTGGAACACATGGTGGATGCCGTTCTTTCCTTTGAAGGTGACCGCAGCCAGAGCCACAGGATCGTCCGTGCCATAAAGAACCGTTACGGCTCTACTAATGAGATTGGCGTTTTTGAGATGACTGATACGGGTCTTTGTGAGGTTGATAATCCCTCTGCAATGCTTCTTGCAGGGAGACCTAAGGGTGTGTCAGGCAGCTGTGCCGTATGTCTTATGGAGGGTACCCGTCCCATTATAGCTGAAATACAGGCACTTACTACGCCAACTGCCTATCCCAATCCCAAAAGAATGGCAGATGGCATTGATTATAACCGTATGTGCCTTCTTCTTGCGGTTCTCGAAAAAAGACTTGGCCTCAAATTTTCCCAGTGTGATGTTTATCTGAATGTTATAGGCGGTCTGCGCATAGATGAGCCTGCGGCGGATTGTGCTGTTGCAATGGCGCTGATTTCAAGCTTTAAGGATATACCTGTTCCGTCGGATATGATCGTAACGGGTGAGATAGGTCTGTCCGGTGAGGTTCGTGCAGTTTCCTCTGCTCAGCAGAGAGCCAAGGAAGCAGAAAGAATCGGCTTCAAAAAGATTGCTCTTCCCAAGAGAAGTGTTGAAAAAAAACCGCCTCAGCTCTCCGATGGGCAGATACTCGCGCTTTCGGGTATATATGATCTTGCGGCTATCCTTGCAAAAAATGCTAAAGAAAATGACTGAAAAAAGAATCAACAGGGGCTATGATGCCTTTGTCCGCTCAGTATATTATATCTTCGGAGTCTTTGGATTTCTTGCTTATTTCTCTTACCTTGTAAAGCTTGTTTTCTGGCCGTCCAATAGGCTTGAGCTTATCAGTGCGTTTTTGGGTATCTTTGTTGCAGGCGTACCTGTTTTCTTTCGCCCGTGGCTTGAAAGAAAAATACCCGAAAAGGTCTTTAAGATCCTTGAAAATATATTTGCTTTTGGTATGCTTTTCTACTTCATAAGCTTTATGTGCCTTAGCTTTCATATTTACGGAATGGGAAAAGAAAGGATAAGGGCCCATGAGCTTTCCGAGGATACGGTTTTTGTGGTATTCGGAGCCGGACTTAACGGTGAAAGCCCCGGTCTTACCTTGCAAAAGCGATTGGATATAACCGTTCGATATATGGACGAGCTACCGATGAGCGTTTGTATCGTTTCGGGTGGACAGGGAAGCGATGAGGCAGTTTCGGAAGCTCTTGCAATGAAAAACTATCTTTTAAGAAAAGGGATCAGCGCTGATCGTATATATATCGAGGACAAGTCATCAAATACGTTGGAAAACATAAAGTTTTCAAAGCTTATTATTGAAAAAGAAGGCTTGAACGAAAAAGGTATAGTTTCCGTTTCCAATGCTTTTCACATTCCGAGGATCGAGCTTATATGCTCTCGTCTCGGCGTGGAAAGCCGATTTATCCTTGCGGATGATCCTAATTTCCTTGCAATGTTTCCTGTTCTTGTCCGTGAGTATATGTCTTATGCGAAGCTTTTTATATTCGGAACTGAATAAAGGTGAATTATGAAAAATATTTGCTATATAATCGGTGCCTCCGTAACGGAGGGTATGTATATCGACCGACAGGCTGGGGATTTTGTCATAGCAGCAGATGGCGGTCTTGAGGCTCTTTCAAAGCTTGGGATCAGTGCGGATCTGTGCGTAGGAGATTTTGATTCTCTTGGACGTGTTCCCGATTTTGAGAATACCTTGCAGCATCCGTGTGAAAAGGATGATACCGATACCGCCCTGGCTCTTTGCGAGGGGATAAAACGGGGATATACCGATTTTGTCATATATGGGGGCCTCGGCGGCCGTCTTGATCATACAATGGCAAATATCCAGAACTGTGCAGGCGCTGCCGATCACGGGTCAATGCTTTGGATGTGGGGCGAAGGTAATGCGGTGTGCATATTCGGTGATGAGAACAGCTTGAGCTTTGGTGCTGATATGAAGGGCATGATATCCGTGTTTGCGTCTGATAGAGCT
Organism: Oscillospiraceae bacterium; assembly: GCA_015065395.1. Classification (GTDB taxonomy): domain Bacteria; phylum Bacillota; class Clostridia; order Oscillospirales; family CAG-272; genus Avispirillum. The sequence continues at coordinate 1,208 of SVQJ01000206.1, read as the reverse complement.
TGCGGTGTGAATATCGAAGGACTGAAATATACGTTAAAAGATGCCTGCCTTACAAGCATGGTTCCGCTCGGCGTGAGCAATGAGTTTGTGGGAAATCCAGTAAATATCAGCGCGCAGGACGGTGTCCTGATAGTTATGTGGAACGAGGATGCAGAATCCTTTGTGGAGAAGATCAGATGATTCGAGGCGCAATATTTGATGTGGACGGAACTCTTCTTGATTCCATGCAGATGTGGATAAACTTCGGCCATGATTTTCTCTCATATAAGGGAATAGAGCCGCCGGATGATATTGACGAGATCATACAGTATTTCAGCCTTCGGGAGACGTGTGAGTATTTTTCAAAAAACTTTTCTCTGGGAGATGCAGACGATATCGAAAAGGAGGTTCAAAGGGTAACTGAAGAATACTATTTTCAAAAAGTGCAGTTAAAAGCAGGAGTATATGATCTTTTGCAAAAGCTTGCAAGAGCAGGGGTGAAAATGTATATAGCCACTGCAACATATAAGGAGCTTATAATCCCGGCTCTTCAAAGAAACGGTATTTTTGAGCTATTTGAGGGAATTGTCACTTGTCCCGAGGTGGGCGCAGGCAAGGATCGGCCTGACGTGTTTTTGCAGGCTCAAAGGGCTCTGAATACGAAAACTGAGGAAACTTGGATATTCGAGGATGCGCGCCATGCTATCGTAACCGCAAAGAAAAGCGGCTTTCCCGTGTGCGCTGTCTTTGATGAGACCGAGAGTTCAAACAGGGAAGAAATAAAAGATCTTTCCGATATATACGCTGAGAGCTTTGAAGAGCTTGATGTCACGGACTTTTAATTTGAAAATCAATGAAAGGAATTACATAGATGAAATTCGGATTTTTTAACGACCGGGACCGCGAGTATGTTATAACTCGCCCCGACACTCCTTACCCTTGGATAAATTACCTTGGCAGCGAGGAGTTCTTCTCACTTATTTCCAATACCTCAGGAGGCTATTGCTTCTACAAGGATGCAAGAATGCTTCGCCTCACCCGTTATCGCTATAACAACGCTCCCACTGATTGCGGCGGCAGATATTTCTATATCAACGATAACGGAAAGGTGTGGACACCGGGATGGATGCCTGTAAAGACTGATTATGAGTCTTACGAATGCCGTCACGGTATGGGGTATACAAAGATCAAGGGCGAATCCAAGGGTATTGAAGCTAAGGTTACTTTCT
>SVQJ01000205.1 GCA_015065395.1 Oscillospiraceae bacterium | reverse complement strand
AGCCAAAGCAGAGATCTGCTTTGGCGATGCCTTTTGCCTTGCAAACTTTAGCTAAACCTATACTTAAAGTTTTTTGCAGAGCTTTTTTTCAAAAAAGCGACCGTTTCTTTTCTACAAACCACAATTTGACGGTATCTTTTTTCAAGGAGTGAATATAAATGAAAAGAGTGCCGATAATAGATTGAAAAACAAATTTCATGAAAGCACGGTAATATATATGCTGAAGGGATGCCAGAAAAAGATCATCCATATAAGAAATCCTCAGAGCCCCGTTTTTGAAGAGGCTTATTTTGTTCTGAAATCCGGTTGCGAGGAGCTTGAAGCGGGGGATAATATGATCAAGGAAGCCTTGAAGATAGCGGAGCGTACGGTACACGGTGCAAAAAAGATAAAAAAGGAAAACTTTTTCACTAAAGCAACCTTTATCCTCGCCGGCGTATCCATCGCATCCTTTGTTTTCGCTGTGGCCGTTCTGATATGCTCCTTACCTTATTAACTTGACAAGCAAGGCTTTTGGGTGTATAATGTATCCGGAATAATTTGTTCGTGTTTTTCGGCGCTAAACCTAAAACAAAATCATTATTGTTTCTTTTCCGCTCCACCGCCCTCGGAACGGATCCACGCCTCAAAGCGAAAGCTTTGTCGGAGAGGTGTTTTTTCGTTATCCACTTTTAATGAAAGGTACGGTTTTTTATGTCAAAGAAAAAGCTTCGCGTTATGATGCTTGGCGGCCTTTGCGAGATAGGCAAGAACCTCGCCGTTCTGGAATACGGCGATGATATTATCGTTATTGACTGCGGTCTTGCTTTTCCCGATGAGGATATGCTGGGCATTGACCTGGTCATCCCCGATATTACTTATCTTGAGAAGAATGCTGACAAGGTCAGAGCTATACTCCTAACCCACGGTCATGAAGACCATATCGGTGCAATTCCTTACGTTCTCAAGAGCATTAATCCACCCATATACGGTACACGCCTTACTTTGGGCATTCTTGAATCAAAGCTTTGTGAGCACAAGCTTGAAAAAAGTGCAAAGCTTATCACCGTTGAGGCAGGCAGCATCGTTCGTGCCGGAGTTTTCTCCTGCGAGTTCATCCATGTGAACCACTCTATCGCCGATGCCTGCGCCATCGCTATACGCACTCCCGTTGGTGTGGTTCTTCACACCGGTGACTTTAAGTTGGACGTTTCTCCCATCGACGGCGGAATGATGGACGTTACTCGTCTGGGTGAATACGGAAACGAAGGCGTGCTTCTCATGATGTGCGAATCCACCAATGTAGACAGAAGCGGGTTCACGCCCTCAGAAAAAAAGGTGGCCTCTTCTCTTGAGCATATCTTTTTGAAAAATGCGGAAAGGCGTATCGTTATCGCTACCTTCTCTTCCAACGTTCACCGCGTTCAGCAGATAATCAACACAAGCGTCAAATTCGGCCGCCGCGTTGCCATCACCGGACGCAGTATGGTCAATATCGTGGGGGCCGCCGTTGAGCTCGGTTATATGAAGGTGCCTCCGAACGTGCTTATAGATATCAATGATATAAACAAATATCCACACGATATGGTGACCATCGTTACCACAGGCTCTCAGGGAGAGCCTATGTCCGCCCTCTACAGAATGGCTTTCTCAGATCACAGCCAGGTCTCCCTCTCATCTCAGGATATAGTCGTGCTCTCCTCTCATGCGATCCCGGGAAACGAGCTTCTTGTTGACAGAATAATAAACGAGCTTTATAAGAGAGGCGTTAACGTTTATCAGAACGATTATGAGGTTCACGTTTCCGGCCACGCCTGCCAGGAGGAGCTGAAGCTTATGCACAATCTCGTGCGCCCCAAATTCTTTATGCCCATCCACGGCGAATACCGCCATCTGATGCAGCACAAGGAGCTGGCGGAGTTTATGGGCATGAGCAGTGAGAACATTTTTGTTTCCGGTATCGGTGATGTGCTTGAGCTTGATGAGAATTCCTGCAAGAGAGCAGGAAACGTTCCCTCGGGCAGAGTTCTTATTGACGGCTACGGCGTGGGAGACGTGGGCAATATAGTTCTCCGCGACCGCCGCCATCTTGCACAGGACGGCCTTATCGTTGTGGTCGCCACCGTTGATATTGACGAAAAGGTCATCGTCAGCGGCCCAGATATCATTTCCCGCGGCTTCGTTTACGTCAGAGAGGCCGAAGAGCTTATGGAAGAGGTGCGCAATATCTCAAACGAGGTGCTTACCAAGGCTCTTGATAACGGAATCACCGAGTGGACGCAAATGAAGAACGGCGTTAAGGACAGCCTGACAAAGTTCCTCTTCCAGAAAACCAAGAGGAAGCCTATGATACTTCCCGTTATTATGAATATTTAAGGACTGTTTATGGTTAAACATATTATTATCTGGACGCTTTCCGATGAATTGACGGACAGCGAAAAAGAAAAAGCAAAAAAAGAAGCAAAAGCGGCGCTGGAGGCCCTAAGCGGAAAAATCGAGGGCCTTATAGATATTAAGCTGAATATCGATATGCTCCCTTCATCAAACGGAGAAATGATGCTTGATACCTCCTTCGAAAGTGAAAGCGCCCTTAAAGGATATCAGGTTCATCCGCTTCATACCGAGGCGGCAAACCGATTTGTTCGCCCCTATACAAAAATGAGACTTTGCTGTGACTATGAAGCATGATTTTGTAAGGCCGGAGATACTCTCTCCCGCAGGAGATTTTGAAAAGCTGAAAAGCGCCGTTTATTTCGGCGCGGATGCTGTCTATCTTGCCGGCAGTCATTTCGGAATGCGCGCCGCAAGCGGAAATTTCACCAATGAAGAGCTTAAGGATGCCGTTGAATTCTGCCATTCCCGCGGAGTTCGCGTTTACGTTACGGTGAACATTATGCCCAGAGACGGCGAATACCCTTCTCTAAGAGAATATCTCACCTATCTCGGCTGTATCGGAGTTGACAGCGCTATCGTTTCCGACCTTGGCGTTGCCGCTCTCCTTCGGGAATGTGCGCCTAACGTTGCACTCCACGTTTCCACTCAGGCAAGCGTCGTTTCCTCAGCCGCCTGCAAGGCTTGGTATGCACTGGGAGCGACCCGTGTGGTTCTCGCCCGTGAGCTTTCTCTTGAGGCTATCAAGCGCATACGCGCGGAGATCCCCGAGGATCTTGAAATAGAATGCTTCGTTCACGGCTCTATGTGCATAGCCTACAGCGGCCGCTGCCTTCTCTCTCAGCACTATGTGGG
>SVQJ01000204.1 GCA_015065395.1 Oscillospiraceae bacterium | reverse complement strand
CTGCTTTTTTGACCTTTTTCGGATCGCTTGTAAATTCCTCAATGAATACTATTCCATTGTCAAATCCAACCACGGCAACCTCTTCGCCGGGTAGCATTTTATCGGCAAAGGAGATAACTGCTTGCTGAAGCTTCGGAATACTTGAATCCATGCTTCCGGAAATATCGCAAAGAAGTATAATACGGGATTTTTGGAATTCCAGCTTTTCAAGGGTGAAATCGGTGATGGTGGAGCCGCAATCGTAAACCTTCAGATTTTCTTTTATCTTGCCAAAGGTGTTCCATTTTGAGGATTGTATCTGGATGCGTGCTTTGATATCGGGGAAAGCGTCTTTATTTATAACGCCGATGTTCAGAGTTGCAGAGCTCTGAGTAACGATCTCCGTCATTTCGTTGCGGAAGCCCTCGTCGCTATACTGATTCTTATTTTCCTCGGTGTTTTCATTTTTATCGCTGTCGATTATGTCACCGAAGCCGATATCGTCTCCGGGGAGAATATCTGAGCCGCCGTCCTGATCTTCGTTGCCAAAGCCGCCGAAATCAGGATCAATGCTTCCGCCGAAGCCGTGGTTGTGGTTGTCCCCGTTTTCGGAATTATTCTGGTGATCGTCCTCGTCGGGATATTCTGTGGGGGGAGTGATGAGCTCTATATCCAGAGGAAGGGAATTATCCAGGGCACTGTCAACGTACTGTGCGATGTTCTTGATCTCGGAGGAATCCGCATTTCCCTGAATGACGCTGAGCATCTGGCTCATGGGACCGCGGAAATTCTCATCATCGCTGTCCTGAGCGCTGTTGAGAGCATCTGAGATGAATGAGGAGGTTTTGTCCTTATTTCCTCTGCTCTGCTCTATTTTTGCAAGGGCAAGATAGCATTTGCTTCTGAGAGAGGAATCACCTTTATTAGCGTGGTGGTATATATTCTCCTTCAGAGTGGAGAGGGCAGGCGTTTCAAGGCTTTCCTTCAGAAGGCTTACAAAGCTTTCATATTTCTTGTACTCGTCCTCGGAAAGCTTATTTTTGTTTTTTTCAAGAGCCTTCATGCAGGCTTTAAGAACTGAGCTTCTTTGAGCTGTATTCACGTTAATAAAGCTCTTGGGGAAATCATCCTCCTGAACATAGCCTTTAAGATAAAGCTCGGAAAGAACGATAAGCTCCTCTGCGCTCACGTTTTCATCTGCCATTTCTGCAACGGCGGTGTAGTCGCCGATAACGGTATAACCTCTCACCAGCGCAGCTCTCAGATGGCGGTTTGATTTAAGGGAGATATCTTTGTCAACAAGGTCCTTCAGCGTGTTCAAAGAGCTTCTGAGGCTTTGGAGATCGTAACCGCTGCCTGAAAGGAAGGATTCGAAGGCGAGATTGATATCTGCAGCGCTCCTTGCGCAAGATATCAGCGTTTTGCCGTATTTTTCTTCGCAGGAAGCCATATAAGACTTGATCTGTGAGATGATTATTTTTTCAGCCTCATCGGGAGATGTGCTTGATCCTTCACTTTTTGAAAAGCCGTACTTCCCGGGATCTGATCCCTTTTGAGAAATGTACTCCGCCATGGCACCCGATGATTGAGAGGAAATGGCGTTACTCAGAGAAATAGCGAGCTGGGCCTCTTTCTTGGGTGCATCGGGTAGGGAGTCATAGAGAAGATTTGCCGTGTTATAGCTGCCGAGAAGCATGGTGCATCTTGCTTTGCTGAGAAGAACGTCTCTGTTATCGGCGTTTGTTTTCTGCAGATCATCCAAAATCTGTGCGGCTTCATCATAGCAGCCCTCAAGCATATACTGCTGTGCAAGGGTAAGGCTTGCAATATCTGTTCTGGATATTTCTCCCACCGCCGTTTTTTCTGTGGGTTCAAACGGGGAGAGGGGAACAAACAGCGAGAATAGTCCTGCTCCGATCAGCGCAAGACAAATTACAGCCACCTCAGGCTTTTTGTATTTTCTTAGTATTGCAACTGCAATAAGAGCAGCTGCACAAACGAAAAGCGGTATAGCTATCTGCAACTGTAGATTCATAGTCGGTACCATGCTTTCTTTGGATTTGAGCGGTCAGGCATAAAGCTTTTGCAAAAAAGCATATATGCTGATACATACAATCATTCTATCACAAATAACTTTAATTGTAAATAAATTAATGGAAATATTGGTAAGCTGTCGAGGTGCCGGCGGCGCTTGCTTGACAATTTATCGATATTATGGTATGGTAAGGCTGTGCAAATTAGTGCATAGATCATGAAACAGGAGAAAAATTATGAAAAAGCTTTTATCAATTCTTCTCTGCCTTGCTATGATGCTTACCATGGTCGCGTGCGGAAATTCCGGCAGCGATACGGCTTCAGAGGAAAAAGAGAATAACGGTGCAGGCGGTTTTCCCGGCTTCGGCGGTTTGCAAGATGCCGATGAAAATGAAGACGATATCAAGGAAAATGAAGAGGAAGAGAAAAAGGAAACTTCTCTGAGTGATTCCAAAAACGAAACGGTTAGAGATCCTATGGAAGAGGATGCTGAGAACGAATTTGAAATAGGCACAAACAGATCCGGAGAGTATAAAAACGATTTTATCGGTCTTGCGTGCAAGGTGGATTCCGATTGGAGCCTTGCAAATGAAGATGAGCTTCTTGCACTTAACGGTTTCGCTGAAGATGCCGGCATAGATGAGTACAGAGATGCGGCAATGTTTTACGATATGTATGCATACGATGAAAACGGCAATACTATATCCGTTATCCTGGAAAAGATCGACGAGGATATTCTTGAATCCTTAGATCTCAGAGAAAATTATGAGAATCGGAAGTCATTTATACAGGAATCCTTCGAGGGCATGGGCTTTGAGAGCATAGAGTTCACCGATGCGGATATCTTTTTTGCAGGTGAAGAGCGAATAGGTATGTACACAGAATCCGAGATCCAGGGCACTGTAATGTATCAAGGCTCCGTTTCCATCAAATGCGGCGATTATCTCATTTCCATAACCGTTACCACCGCTAAAGACGATCTCGTTGACGAATGCTTCGATTGGTTCTATGAGGTGTAAATTTTTTAATATGATTTGAATCTTGGTTCTTTCCTTTCAAGAAAAGAACCAAAGGAACCTTTTTAAGAAGACAACGGCAGCTAAAAGGCATCTCCAAAGCAGTGCTCTGCTTTGGAGATGCCTTCAGCTTGTCGATAAAGTATCGACAAGCTGCTTCGGACTGCCGAGAAGGATGCAGATTTCGTTTTTCGGGGCTCGT
>SVQJ01000029.1 GCA_015065395.1 Oscillospiraceae bacterium | reverse complement strand
CGAGCCCCGAAAAACGAAATCTGCATCCTTCTCGACAGTCCGAAGCAGCTTGTCGATAACTTTATCGACAAGCTGAAGGGCTTTTTACAGCCCTTTTCTTTACATTTTGACCCTTATTTCCCAAGCTCTTTTTTGGAAAGTGCAAGAGCCTCTGCAACTATATGGTGCATATCAAGATACCTGTATGTACCGAGTCGCCCGCCGAATATAACGGTTTCTTCTCGGTCGGCAAGTGTCTTATATTTATTATAAAGCTCATTGTTTTTTTCGTTATTTACAGGATAGTAAGGCTCCTTGTCCTTCTCCCAGGTTTCGGGATATTCGCGGGTGATAACGGTCTTTTCCTGGGTGCCGTACTCAAAATGCTTATGCTCGATTATACGGGTATAAGGCACCTCATATTCTGTATAATTTATAACCGCGTTTCCTTGATAGTTTTCACAATCAAGAACCTCGGTCTCAAAACGGAGGCCTCGGTATTCAAGCTCGCCGTAGCAATAGTCGAAATACTGATCCACCATACCGGTATAAAGAGTTTTCTTCGCAACAGAGGAAAGCTCCTCACGACGATCAAAATAATCAACGCCCAGACGCACCTCAACTCCTTCAAGGAGCTTTTCGATCAATGCGGTATAACCGCCCTCCGCGATGCCCTGATATCTGTCGTTGAAATAATTGTTATCATAAGTAAAGCGTACGGGAAGGCGCTTTATTATGAACGCGGGAAGCTCCTTGCAATCTCTGCCCCACTGCTTTTGGGTATACCCCTTTACAAGCTTTTCGTAAATATCCCTTCCCACAAGGCTGATAGCCTGCTCCTCAAGATTTTTAGGCTCATCGATCGCCGCCTCAGCCCTCTGCTTTTCGATCATTGCCTTTGCCTCTTCGGGAGTTTTGATATTCCAAAGACGGCTAAAGGTATTCATATTAAAGGGCATATTATATACCTCGTCCTTATAAAAGGCAACGGGACTGTTAGTATAGCGGTTGAAGACAGCATAACGGTTCACATAATCCCACACTTCCTTATTATCTGTGTGGAAAATATGGGCGCCGTAAACGTGCACGTTAATGCCTTCCACCTCCTTGGTATATATGTTTCCGCCGATATGATCGCGGCGGTCGATAACAAGGCATCTTTTGCCTGCATCTGTCATTTCTCTTGCAAAGACTGCGCCGTAAAGTCCGGCACCTACTATAAGATAATCGTACATCTTTCTACCTTCCTCACTAAAAATCGGGGGTATATGCTTTTGTGGCACTGGATTTATCCTGACCGTAGCCTGAAAAGCCAAGAGACGCGGCATGGTCAAGGACATCATTATATTCAAAAGAGGTTATTCCCCTTTTAAGCACTTTTTCATTTTCAGGAGCAAATTCCGGAGTATATTGGCTCATAAGACTGAGGATCACGCTGTCACATCCCACCGCATCCTTGGCAGCCGAAAGAACGGCCTTGCTGTCATGCCGGCCTCCGGGGAGGATCAGATGTCGCAGGATAACTCCCTTCTTTAGCATTCCTTCGCTGTCAAGACGGGGCTTTCCCGTAATATCCACCATTACCCGCAGAGCATTCAATGCAACGGAGGGATAATCCGGGCAATTTGAATATTTCTGTGCCGTCTGAGCAGAAAAATACTTGAGATCCGTCAAAAAGATATCTGCATAGGGAGCAAGAGCCTTCAGCGTTTCTTCCTTTTCATAACCGCCGGTATTGAATACTGTGGGAACTGACGGACGGTATATCTCCAAAGCTTCTATGATCTTATGGATAAAATGCGTCGGAGTCACAAAATTAATATTATACGCACCCATATCCTCAAGTCGGCGCATTTCATCGCAAAGCTCCTTGGGGGTATACAGTTTTCCCTTACCGCCGCCGCTTATTTCCCGATTCTGGCAATAAACACAATGAAGGGGGCATCCCGAAAAAAATATCGCACCGCTTCCCCTTTTAGGGTCAGCACCGCTGATACAGGGCTCCTCCCATCGGTGGAGCATAATTTTTGCGATCCTCACGCTGTCGCCTTCGCCGCAAAAGCCGATCCCTGCAGTTCTGTCTGCGCGGCATTCTCTTGGGCAGAGGGTGCAGCTTTTAATATCCAATTCTGTCATATACAATATTGGGGAGGCAATGCCTCCCCTCTTTTATTTTGAAATAGCCTTGTAAAGCTTTGCAAGCTCTGCGCTCTCGATGATATAATCCGCGCTTGAAAGCTCAGTGGAAACGATGAATCTGTCTTCTCCGACGAAATAAACAACAAGTGCCGTACTTTCTGAGGTTACAACGATAACATCCTTATACTTGGATTCGGCCTTCTCATGAGTACCCTCAATAAACTTTGCGCTGTTATATGCCTTAACAAAAGCGCCTGCATCGATCGCAGCATCGGGATAGAGTACGGAAGTTACCTTGGATTCCTCATCCTCGTTAAGCTTTACAAACACCGCATCGGGAGGAAGCTCGCCGATAGCCTTTCTGTAAATGGTATAGAGATCCTTGGATTTGATAATATAATTGGCATCGGAAAGGCTTGTGTCAACCACAAAGCGATCCTTCTTTTCGGGATAGAGAGTGAAAACATCGTCCCCAAGGCTGACTACTACAACATTGGTTGTTTTTGTACCGTAGGAGCTCTTGCATCCCTTAACGAACTCAGCATCGTTATAGGCAGCAACGAAGGAAGCTGCATCGACGGCAGCATCGGGATTTTGGGTGAAATGGATCCTCTCCACCTTATCGGCATCCATATTGATAAAATCCGCATCGATCTTTTCCTCGCAGGAGGCAAGGACAGTGAGCGCGAGGATAACAAGAAGAAGGGAAGCTACAATTCTTTTCATAAAATTACCTCTAAAAGTAAAATCTACGGAAATTATACCAAATATCCTTTCCAAAGTCAACAGAGGGAAGTGAGTTTATCCTTCAAAAACTGTCCCGTATACGAGCTTTCGCATTTTGCCACCTCCTCGGGAGTTCCGGTGCAAACGATATTGCCTCCCGCATCGCCACCTTCGGGTCCAAGATCTATGATATAGTCTGCGGTCTTTATCATATCAAGATTATGCTCGATAATAAGAACGGTATTTCCGCCGTCAACAAGCCTTTGAAGCACCTCAATAAGCTTTTCCACATCAGCGGAATGCAGACCCGTGGTAGGCTCATCCAATACGTATATGGTTCTGCCTGTTGAGCGTCTGGAAAGCTCTGTTGCAAGCTTGACTCTCTGCGCTTCGCCGCCGGAAAGGGTAGTAGAGGACTGACCTATCTTTATATATCCCAGTCCCACGTCCAGAAGAGTTTTTAATCTGTCGCGTATCTTGGGGATATCGCAGAAGAACTCAACCCCCTCCTCAACGGTCATTTCAAGCACATCTGAAATGCTCTTTCCTTTATACTTGACCTCAAGGGTCTCCCTGTTATATCTTTTACCGTGGCACACATCGCAGGTCACGTAAACGTCGGGAAGAAAATGCATTTCGATCTTCTTAACGCCGTCACCCTCGCAGGCCTCGCATCTGCCTCCCTTTACATTAAAGGAGAATCTGCCGGAGCTATAGCCGCGCAGATTCGCTGCGGGAGTTTTGGCAAAAAGCTCACGGATATCCGTGAAAAGTCCCGTATAGGTGGCAGGATTCGATCTGGGGGTCCTGCCGATGGGGCTTTGATCTATATCGATGATCTTATCAAGGTTTTCCGCACCCAATATTTTTTTGTGTTTGCCCGGCCAGGTCATTGCACGGTTAAGCTTTTGTGCAAGAGCATTCTTTATGATGCCGTTTACGAGGCTGGATTTACCGCTTCCCGAAACTCCCGTGACGCAAACGAAAGCACCGAGGGGAATGGAAACGTCAATTCCTTTAAGATTATGCTCGGCGGCACCAAGCACCGTAAGGAAATTACCGTTTCCGGGTCTGCGACATTTCGGAACTTCTATCTTTTTCTTTCCGGAAAGATACAGTCCCGTGAGAGAATTTTTATTTCCCATTATCTGCTTCGGTGTTCCCGTTGCCACCACCTCTCCGCCGTGTATTCCGGCGCCGGGGCCTATATCTATGATATAATCCGATTCAAGCATGGTTTCTTCATCATGTTCAACAACGATAACACTGTTGCCAAGATCGCGAAGCTGCTTCAGAGTTGCAATAAGCTTTGAATTATCTCTTTGGTGGAGGCCGATAGAGGGCTCATCCAAAATATAGAGCACTCCCGCAAGGGACGAGCCGATCTGGGTTGCAAGGCGGATGCGCTGAGCTTCCCCTCCGGACAGGGTTCCGCTTTTTCTCGAAAGTGAAAGATAATCAAGACCCACTGCCACGAGGAAGCCAAGGCGAGCCTTCAGCTCTTTTATGATCTCCTTCGCTATTTGCATCTGACTTTCGGTGAATACAAGAGAATTTGTAAAATCGAGGGCATCTGCCACGCTCATGGCACAGAATCGGTCTATGGAAACGCCTCCAACGGTTACCGCCAAGGCTTCGGGATTAAGTCTTGATCCGCGGCAATCAGGACAATCCAGCTCCTCCATGAAGCGGGTATAATAGTCCCCTTCCTCACCGTTTATATTGGCTCTTTGGTTTATGATGCTGATGACTCCGTCAAACTTAGCCACCTGTCTTTGCCTGCGAGCTCCGAACGAACGGATGACCTCGTATGTCTCCACGCCGGTGCCGTAAAGAAGGGCATCCATAGCCTCTTTTGAAAATGTAGACAAAGGCTGATCCATAGCAAATCCGTGCCTTTCGCCCACGGCAGCAATGAGGGGACCTGTCCACGTATCGGGTCCCAGACTTTTGAATCCGTTGACGGCGATACCGGCTTCAAGAAGAGAGAGAGAATCATCGGGGATTATCTTTTCCTTGGAAACCCTCATCATAACTCCCAGGCCTGCGCATTTTGAGCAGGCTCCAAAGGGATTATTGAAGGAAAACATTCTGGGCTCAAGATCTCCCAAAGATATCCCGTGCTCATCGCAGGCATAGCTTTGGGAAAAATATATTTCCTCACCGTCTCCTCCGTCTCTGGGAACGGTTGCTATAAGAAGCTTGCCTCCGCTTTCCCGAAGAGCGGTCTCAACGCTGTCCGTAAGTCGGGAACGGATATCCTCTCTCATAACGAGACGGTCCACCATTATTTCAACGGTATGCTTTTGATTCTTTTCAAGATTGATCTCCTCGGAAAGATCGTAAATGATACCGTCCACCCTCACTCTTGCAAAGCCCGAGCGTTTAGCATCCTCAAATATTTTTTCATGCCGTCCCTTCTTTCCCCGTACCATGGGAGCAAGAACATAAAATCTTTCCCCATCGGGAAGGGCCATTATCTTATCAAGTATCTGATCCGTGGACTGCTGAGTGATCTCCTTGCCGCAAACGGGACAATGGGGAGTTCCCACTCTTGCATATAAAAGGCGAAGATAATCGTATATCTCCGTTACCGTTCCAACAGTTGAACGGGGATTTTTGGACGTTGTTTTCTGATCTATGGAAATAGCAGGAGAAAGTCCCTCTATGGAATCGATATCCGGCTTATCCATCTGCCCAAGAAACATTCTCGCATAGGAAGAAAGGCTTTCCACAAAGCGGCGGTGACCCTCTGCATATATCGTATCAAATGCCAGCGAGGATTTCCCGCTTCCTGAAAGGCCCGTTAATACCACCAGCTTTTCACGGGGAATGGAAACATCTATATTTTTAAGATTGTTAACGCGCACACCGCGCACATTCACATATTTTGCCATACAAAAAGTCTCCGAGAAACAAATGTTTATTTAATGATACTACAAAATCTCCCCATTGTCAATGGGAGGTATAAATTTCAGGATCCTTATAACTGCCTTTTCCGTAAGTATTCCCAAAACAGCAGAACACAACAGCTTTATCTGTGCAATTCCGGATCTGCAGAAAAAAACGGTCGCTTTTTTGAATAAAAGCTCTGCAAAAAACTTTATTAATGGGTTTTGCTAAAGATCTCAAAACAAAAGATGCCCAAGCGTGAAAAGAGGAAGATCCCCTGCAAAAGCTAAAAAATGCTTTGGCAGGGGATCGATTGTTATTTACTTTTTCAGCACTTACTTTTCACAACAGGGCAGATTACTGTTCCTTATCATCCTTATCGGGATCAGATTCATCCTCTTCCTTTCGGGGTGCGCGCATGATATCCTCCACACGGATCTCACCGGTGGTCTTACCCTCTGCCTCACGGCGGGCGCGCTCTTCTGCACGGCGGCGCTCATTTTCAGCGATCTGAATAGCTCTTTGTGCATTTTCCTCATCGCTTCTGCGCTTTCTCTCAGCAACCATTTCCTCAAGCTCTTCAAAGGTAATATCCTCTTCCATAGCTCTTCTGAACTGTTCGCCATCCATGATCTCATTCTTATGAAGGAATTTGGCAACGAAATGAAGCTTATCTATATTCTCGGAAAGAAGTCTCTTCGCTTCGTTATATGCCTCTGTGATTATCTTATTTACTTCCTCATCGATCCTTGCGGCAACAGCCTCGGAGAAATCACGGTTCTGTGAGAAATCACGTCCGAGGAACACCTCTGTATCGCTGTGACCGCTTCCGAAAAGGATGGGGCCAAGATCGCTCATGCCCAGCTGCATTACCATTTTACGGGCGATCTGAGTTGCTCTCTGGATATCATTGGAGGCTCCGCCGGAGAAATCATCGAATATCAGCTGCTCTGCAACACGGCCGCCGAGAAGCATGGATATCTTCTGCTTAAGCTCGTTTCTGTATACGCTGTACTTATCCTCCTCGGGAAGGTTGAGTGTATAGCCCAATGCTCCGCCGCTGGGGATGATGGAAATACGGTGAACAGGATCCATAAGGGGAAGCACATGAGAAAGAATAGCGTGACCTGCCTCGTGATAAGCGGTCTTCAGCTTTTCGGATTCCTTGATGCGCATGGACTTCTTCTCGGGTCCGGCAACCACCTTTGTAAAGGCCTCCTCGATCTCGTTCATGCCGATAAGATTCTTGTTCTTTCTTGCCGCAAGGAGAGCCGCCTCGTTCAAAAGGTTTGAAAGATCGGCACCTGTAAATCCGCTGGTGCTCTTTGCGATAACCGCAAGATCCACATCGGCCTCAAGAGGCTTATTGCGCGCATGGACCTTCAGGATCTCTTCTCTGCCCTTTATATCGGGCTGGCTTACGGTGATCTGTCTGTCAAATCTGCCGGGACGGAGAAGCGCAGGGTCAAGAACGTCGGGGCGGTTGGTTGCAGCGATAACTATAATACCGTCTGTAGAACCGAAGCCGTCCATCTCCACCAGAAGCTGGTTTAAGGTCTGCTCTCTCTCATCATGGCCGCCGCCGAGACCTGTGCCTCTCTGACGACCTACCGCATCTATCTCATCTATGAAAACGATGGAAGCAGGATGGCGTCTTGCTGTTTCAAAAAGATCACGCACACGGGACGCACCCACACCTACATACATTTCAACAAAATCAGAACCGGAAATGGAGAAGAAGGGAACTCCTGCCTCGCCTGCAACCGCCTTTGCCAAAAGGGTCTTACCTGTTCCGGGAGGGCCCATGAGCAGAACTCCATGGGGAATCTTTGCACCGAGAGCGGCAAACTTCTGAGGCTCCTTCAAAAACTCAACGATCTCCTCAAGCTCTGCCTTTTCCTCGTCAGCTCCCGCAACGTCGCAAAAGAACACCTTGGATTTGTCACCTGTTTTAGTACGGGCTTTACCGAAGCTGTTGATCTTCGAGCCCTTGCCTCCTGCGGCCTGGCTCATCATAAACCACCACAAAAGGATGAATATTACGGCAATTATCACATAGGGAAGGAAGCCTACCCACCAGGGAAGAACTTTCGCGGGGATGCGGTCATATTCCTTGATATTATCGTTATACTCATCAATATCGGCAAGGAAGGTCTCAATATCAGCAAGCTCGTATTTCACCTTGGAAACAGTCTTTTTATCACCTTCGCCGTCAGTTATTTTAAGAGAGACAGTGCTGTCATCATAGCTCACATCGTAGCTTTCGACTCTGCCCTCCTTAAAATAGTTGATAATATCGCTGTATTGCAGCTTTTCATTGGCGCCGGCATTGCCGTAAAGCATTGCTATTGCCACAATAACGATCGCTATGAGAGCAATATACCATATAGCGACCCTAAATCCGTTTTTCTTCATTTATTCCTCCAGAGATCACAATGGGTTATGGATTATTTTTCATATACACTGCGCTTGAGAATGCCCACGTAAGGAAGAGAGCGATACTGCTCCGCATAATCAAGACCGTACCCGATAACAAATTCATCCGGGATCTCCCTTCCCACATAATCGGGAGTGTACTCCACCTCGCGACGGGAAGGCTTATCGAGAAGGGCAACCGCCTTTACGCTGCGCGCCCCGTTGATCTTAAGATAATTTACAAGATAAGAAAGCGTTTTTCCGCTGTCTATGATATCTTCCACTATGAGTATATCCTTTTCGCTCAGATCAGAGCGGTGAAGGTCAAGAAGGATGTTTATTCTTCCTCCGCTTTCCGTTCCCTTGCCGTAGGATGATACCTTCATACAGTCGATCTCACAGGGAATTGTGAGTTTTTTCATCAGATCACCCATAAAAACTATACTGCCCTTGAGAATACACAACAAAAGCAGGTTTTTATCCTCATAATCCGAACTGACCTCGGCAGCAATACGGGAAACTATATCGGAAAGCTCCTCCTGAGACACCAGGATACTTTCAACATCCGTATCTCTTTTGATATAGTCAGAATTCATTATACTTATTCCTTTTCAGTATTTTTTGTGTTGTACACATATATATGCAGAATATTCTTGGAGTTTGCCGTGGGAAGAGCACTGTCCCGAGCTCCGAAATAAGGAACGGCAAGTATTCCCTTTTCATCTTCGATAATGGGAAGCTCATCTCTCTCTCTTCTTGAGATCCCTTTGTCGCAAAGGAGCTTTTTAAGCTTCCTGTTCATTCCGCGAAATTCGAAGGCATCCCCGGGTCTTCTTCCCCTGAGGAAAACCTTTCCATATATTCTATCACAGTCTACCTGTGCGTGTAAAGATAAATTGTAAACATTTTGAACATTATCTTTAATATAATTCCCATTTTCACTTATGCAAATCAAGCTTTGGTGAAATAATACAGGCTCATCCCGGCCATTTATCTCAACCGCCTCCCCCACGGAAGGGATATCCTTGCTTTCACGGCTGTCCTTTTCCATATAGATTATGTCCCTGTCAACACACATTAAAATCCCATGGGGTAGAGATATCCGCCCGCCCTCAGCGGAATATATGATCTTTTTGCAGTCAAAAATATTCTTCTCCGAAAGAGAAGCGTTTTTGTGAGCCTTTTTTCTGTAGAGAATAAGGATCACTCTTGAAAGAATTGCCCCGTGAAGCTCTCTCGCTCTTTTGACGGGAAAGCTGTCTGAGCTGACAAGCCTCTCTGCTTCACTTTCAAGATAATCGCAATCCTCCCTGGCAGAGCGTGAAAGGCGAAGAGCAGCTTGCGCTGCCTTTGGATTGATCTCGCAAAGCCTCGGCACCACTCTGTGGCGTATACAGTTCCTCGTATATGAAGTATCGGCATTTGTGCTGTCAGTTACAAAGGGGATATTATCCCTGCGGCAAAGCCGGCGGATCTCCTCCGAGCCCAGGGAAAGAAAGGGTCGGATATATCTGTTTTCCCTTATGGGATCGATCCCTGTAAGACCTTTGACACCGCTGCCGCGCACAAGATTGAAGATCACCGTTTCCAGATTATCATCTGCATTATGTGCCGTTGCAACAAGACAGTCCTCTCTTCGGCTCAGCTCTTCAAAAAATGCATATCTTTCAGCCCTGGCACATTCCTCAATGCCCATTCCCTTTTCTTTGGCAATTTCAGGGATATCCCTTTTGCACACCTCAAGAGCTATTCCCTTATCTGCGCAGACCTTTTTGCAAAATTCCTCGTCTCTATCACTCTCACTGCCCCTTATCATGTGATTCATGTGGGCACAAATAATATGGACAGAGGGATTTTTTTCCTTTAGCATACAAAAAAAAGAAAGAAGTGCAGATGAATCCGCTCCGCCTGAAAATGCTATCACGATCCTGCCCTTTTGGTCTATCAACGATCCAATACCGCTTTTTATGCAAAAATCCAGTGCTTTTTCAAAAGGCTCCATTGTGCACCTCCGTTTTACAGTTTATGTATAGATCCCAAAAACGTATTCCATGGAAAGCCATCCGCCCAGAATCAGCACGCCGGACATGGCGCTGTGCTCAAGGGAAGCGAAAACGCTCCCCGAAAGCGTATCTCCCTCGCAGGCAAGAGCTATCAGAAAGAGCTGGACGATGACCGTTGAAAAAAGGATCTTCATTATGTTTTCCGTATATCTTTGCATTCCCGATCCTCCTATGATCATTCGTTATTATTTTACATTAACTTAAAGGAGTAATCAAGAAACAATGATTTGAATATAATCTATTCATTTCCATTATAATATACACACAAACTTCCCTTTTGTCAAGGCAGGCAGGGTTTTTAAGAAAATCTCTCATTGCGGTTTACATTTTTTGTTTTATGTGTTAAAATATTCGAAAACGTTTGCCGTCAGCGTGTAAAAGCACGATGCTGTAATTTCCGGCCCACGCTTACGTTATTGCCGCCGTTTCAGCGGCGGAATGGAGATCGATATGCTCAGAATTGATAAATATATCGCAGATACGGGCATTGCAAGCCGCAAAGAGATAAAGGACGCGGCACGGCGCGGGCTCGTCGCCGTGGACGGGAAAACGGTCCGGGATGTGGGAATGCGCATCGATGAAAGCTCTGCCCGGGTAACCTATTGCGGCCAAGCGGTCAACTGGCAAAAATACGAATATCTCATGCTGAATAAGCCCTCGGGATATATCAGCTCCACCGAGGATTCATCAAAGACCGTTATGAAGCTGCTTCCGGAAAAATATACAAAAATGGAGCTTTTCCCATGCGGACGGCTTGATATCGACACGGTCGGCCTACTTATAATCACAAACGACGGTCCCCTTGCCCACAGGCTGCTTTCTCCCAAGCACCACGCCGAAAAAACATATTTTTACCGTTGCTCGCCTCCCATCGGAGAAGCCGAGGCTCAAAGGCTTGAGGGCGGCGTTGATATCGGCGATTATATAACGAAAACGGCTACGGTGGAGCTTATCACCCCCGAAAGCGGAAACATTACTCTGACGGAGGGGAAATTTCATCAGATAAAAAGGATGTTTGAAGCAGTCGGCTCCAACATAACGTATCTGAGAAGGATAAAATTTGCAAATCTCTCCCTGGATGAAAGCCTCGCCGAAGGAGAATGGCGCAAGCTAACACCAAAAGAAACGGAGATCCTCAGAAAAACAGGAGAATTATAAAAACACATTCACATACAAGAGGTTAAAATGGATATTTTAGAAAGACTTTCACAGGAAACGGGCATCAAGCTTTCTCAGATAGAAAGCACCGTAAAGCTTCTTGACGAAGGAAATACCGTACCCTTCATCGCACGTTACCGTAAGGAAGTTACAGGCGGTCTTGACGATACGGTGCTTCGCGAGCTTTGCGACAGACTGGGCTATCTGCGCAATCTGGAAGAAAAGAAAAACGACGTTAAAAATCTCATTGAGGCACAAGGCCTTCTCACCCCGGAGCTTTGCGAGGCAATAGATGCGGCAGAAACCGTCACCGAGGTGGACGATATCTACCGTCCCTTCCGCCCCAAGAGAAAGACCAGAGCAAGCGTTGCAAAGGAAAGAGGCCTTGAGCCGCTTGCACTTCTTATCCTTGAGCAAAGGAGTGCCTACGAGCCTTCCATTGAGGAAGAAGCGGAAAAATATGTTGACGAAGAAAAGGGTGTTGAAAACACAAAGGATGCCATCTCCGGTGCAAAGGATATCATCGCGGAAATAGTTTCGGATAACGCAGACTACCGCCGCGAGATACGCCGCCTGACCTTTATGAACGGCACCATCACCTCAAAGCAGGCAAGCGAGGGCGAAAGCGTTTACGAGCAGTATTATGATTTCTGCGAAGCAGTAAAGACCGTTCCTCCCCACCGTATCCTTGCAATGAACCGAGGCGAGAAGGAGGACTTTCTGAAGGTTTCCGTAAATGTGGACGCAGATATCATCCTCAATTACCTTTTCTATATGGTCATCGTAAATCCCGCTTCTCCCGCATTCCGTTATGTGGCAAGCGCGATTTGCGACAGCTATGACAGACTTATTGCTCCCTCCATCGAGAGAGAGATACGCTCCACCCTTTTTGATGACGCAGGCGAGAGCGCGATAAAGCTCTTTTCCGAAAACCTCAAAAATCTGCTGATGCAGGCACCCATCAAGGGCAAGACCGTTCTCGGATATGACCCCGGCTACAGAACGGGCTGTAAGCTTGCAGTGGTGGATAAGACCGGCATGGTGCTTGATACTGCCGTTATCTACCCCACAAAGCCTCACGAAAGGATCGCTCAGTCCAAAAAGGTGGTTCTTGACCTCATAAAGAAATACGATATCGATATCGTTTCCATCGGAAACGGCACCGCAAGCGCTGAAAGTGAATTGTTTATCGCTGAAACGCTTAAAGAATGCAATTCGGGGACAAAATATATCGTAGTCAGCGAATCCGGAGCATCAGTTTATTCCGCATCAAAGCAGGGAGCCGAGGAATTCCCCGATTTCGACGTTACCCAAAGAAGTGCGGTCTCCATAGCCCGCCGCCTCCAGGATCCCCTTGCCGAGCTTGTTAAGATAGACCCGAAGGCAATAGGCGTAGGTCAGTATCAGCATGATATGAAGCAGGCGCGCCTTGACGAAGCTCTCACGGGAGTTGTTGAGGACTGCGTAAACGCCGTGGGCGTTGACCTGAATACCGCATCCTATTCACTCCTTTCCTACATCGCAGGCATAAATATCACCGCTGCGAAGAATATAGTAAAGTACCGTGATGAAAACGGAGAATTTAAGTCACGCAGCGCGGTAAAGAAAGTTCCCCGTATAGGAGACAAGGCATATCAGCAGTGCGCCGGATTTTTGAGAGTTCCCGGGTCTAAGGAGATCCTCGATAACACGGGAGTTCACCCTGAGTCCTACGATGCAGCAAAGGCACTTCTTTCAGAATTCGGCTACAGTGCCGATGATGTTAAGGCGGGAGGTCTTAAGTCATTGCGCCGCGACGTCCGGTCCAGAGGAGCTGCCCTTGTTGCTGAGCGGCTCGGCATCGGCGAGCCTACGCTTATGGACATCATCTCAGAGCTTGAAAAGCCGGGCCGCGATATCAGAGACAGCCTTGCGGCTCCTATCCTCCGCGACAGAGTTATAGAAATCGGAGACCTTGAGGTTGGCATGATCATGAAGGGTACCGTCCGCAACGTTATAGACTTCGGCGCGTTCGTGGACATCGGCGTTCACCAGGACGGTCTGGTCCATATCTCCGAGATCTGCGATAAATATATAAAGCATCCGAGTGAGATGCTTTCCGTAGGCGATATCGTTACGGTAAAGATCAAGAGCGTGGAAGTTAACAAAAAGCGCATCGGTCTTACAATGAAAGGTATATAATTTTAATATTATTAAAACTTTTTCTTTGCCAAAAAGCAAAAACAGTAGAAGTTTTCCGGCAGAAAGTGCACTTTGCACAAATTACTTCTTATAATTTTGGGAAAAAAACATCTTTAATTTACGAGCAAATATTGCTATAATAAATCACAGTAAAGTGCGGTGTTGTCCGTAAAAAGAACCTGCCAAGGAGGATATATATATGGCAAGCGTATCCCTTAAGCATATCTACAAGAAATATCCCGGCGGCGTTACAGCCGTTTCCGACTTCTGTCTCGAGATCAAGGATAAGGAATTCCTTATTCTCGTAGGCCCTTCCGGTTGCGGTAAGACCACAACTCTCCGTATGATCGCAGGCCTTGAAGAGATTTCCGAGGGCGAGCTGTTCATCGGCGATAAGCTGGTTAACGACGTAGCTCCTAAGGATCGTGACATTGCGATGGTTTTCCAGAACTACGCTCTGTACCCCCACATGACCGTGTTTGATAACATGGCATTTGGTCTTAAGCTCCGCAAGACTCCCAAGGAAGAGATCAAGCGCCGCGTTGAAGAGGCTGCAAGAATCCTTGATATCACCCACCTTCTCGACAGAAAGCCCAAGGCTCTGTCCGGTGGTCAGCGTCAGCGTGTTGCTCTCGGCCGTGCAATCGTTCGTAAGCCTACAGTATTCCTTCTTGACGAGCCTCTTTCAAACCTTGATGCGAAGCTCCGTGCAACCATGAGAACCGAGCTTACAAAGATCCACCAGAGAATCGGTACAACATTCATTTACGTAACACATGACCAGACTGAGGCTATGACAATGGCTACCAGAATCGTAGTTATGAAGGACGGTCTTATCCAGCAGGTAGATACACCTCAGATGCTTTATGATGAGCCTATAAACCTCTTCGTTGCAGGCTTTATCGGCACACCTCAGATGAACTTCGTTGAGTGCGAGGTTGAAGAGGACGCAGGCGACGTTTACCTCAACTTCG
>SVQJ01000028.1 GCA_015065395.1 Oscillospiraceae bacterium | reverse complement strand
GGCACCGAAACGGACAGGACCTTTGTGGGTAAAACAGAAACCGCTCCCACAATGCAATAGTCTACCGCGGTATCGGCGGAACCGTCAATATCGGCGGAGTTATGTATAATTACTCATACCGTCTCGAGGTGCAATCCACGTACTACACCGGCGGAGGCATCACGGCAACCGGCCTGCCTGCCTCAGAAGAAGTTATCGCAGTTGACCCCAGAGTCATTCCTTACGGAACGAAGGTGTACATCCCTTATGTGGGTAATATCCGCATCGCCGCAGACACAGGCGGCGCAGTCAGGGGAAATACCATTGATGTTTATCTTAACGAGGACAATCCTCTTTGCAAGGGATACGGCAGAAGAACCTTTACGGTTTATATTCTTGAATAACAGAAAAAATGTACCGCCACAAGCTTAGTGCAGGCTAAGCTGAACCTTATACCTTATCAGTGCCTTTTGGCTCCTTTCGGGCCGAAAGGCACTAATGCATGGAAAGAAAGGAAATTTCATTAATATGGATTTCAAAAAGCTCGAAGACTTTATGGACCATCTCACCTCATGGAGGATCCCGGGATGCGCATGCCGGGTCTATATGAACGGAGAAAAGGTTTTCTCCTATGCCTCCGGATATGCAGATGTTGAAAACAAGATAAAGATGGATGCAGAGCATCACAGAATGTTCATGTACTCCATTTCAAAGATAATAACCTGCGCTACCGCCCTTTCCCTTTGGGAGGAAGGAAGATTCACGCTGAACGATCCCGTTTCCCGTTATCTGCCCAAATGGTCAGACATGAAAGTGAAGGAAAGAGACTGTGACGGCAACGAGATCATAGTCAGCGCAAAGAGAGAGATCACCGTGGGGGATCTCTTCACCATGACATCGGGACTTGATTATAATTGCGACAGCCCCTCGATGACCGCGGCAAGAAATGCCACCGCGCCCCATTGCGACACTATGACAATAATGAACGCTCTTGCGGCAGAGCCTTTGAATTTTCACCCCGGCGAACGGTGGTGCTACGGACTTTCCCACGACGTTCTGGGCGCCGTAATTGAAGCAATTTCCGGCAAAACTTTAGGAGAGCTTGCAAAGGAACGTATCTTTGATCCCCTTGGGCTTGAAAAGACAGCCTACGGGCTTGATGAAGCCTATAGAGATGAAATGGCAGTGCAATACTGCTATAACGATGAAAAGGGATGCTTTGAAAAAAATTGGTCTCAGGACAACTGGGCCATTTTCGGCGACAGATACTGCAGCGGCGGAGCGGGAGTTGTATCTACCGTTGATGAGATCGCAAAGATAATGTCCGTGCTTGCAAACAAAGGCAAATTGCCAAGCGGCAAAAGGATACTCGCCTCCCGTACCGTGGATCTCATGAGATCCCCCTTCCTTTCTTCAAATCAGGTAAAAAGCCTTGATTGGGGACATCTCAAAGGATATAACTACGGTCTGGGCGTGCGAACCATGTACGATCCCATGGGAGGAGGATCTTCCTCTCCCAAGGGAGAGTTCGGATGGACAGGTGCCGCGGGCGGAGTTGCCATCATCGACCCCGATAATAAACTTGCCCTCTTCTATGCCCACCACATGATAAACAACCAGGAGGACTATGTTCTCCCGAGAATACGTAACGTTCTTTATTCATGTATTGATGAATGAAGTTTGAGCTGACTGAAAACAGAAAAGAGCATATATTGAAAAGACAAGCCTTGGAAAAGCATCAAAACAATGCTTTTCCAAGGCTTTTTTGCTGCAAACAATAATTTGAGCGTTGCTTTTGCAACACTTTTCCGTAAACCGCAAGACAAAAATGCTCACTCAGAATCCTAAAAGCTTTTTGGCATTATTATAACAGATATCATCCATTTCATTTTGGGACAGTCCAAAGGATAAGAGCAGACGCAATTCCATTTCAGGTGAATGCCATGGACAGTCAGAGCCAAAAAGTATTTTTTCACTGCCGTGTTTTTCTATAATAGCCTGTGCCTGTGCCTTTGGGCGTGTGGAATACCCGAAGGAAACATCAAAGTACACCTCTTTTCCGCAAAGACGCGAAAGGACTTCATCGCCAACACCCTGTCCGCCGTAATGTGCGGCAATAACAGGCGTATCAATATGCAGAAGCGCCCTTTCCAAATTCTCCGGCATACAGTGATATGGCGGTGCAAATCCGTAATCCTCGCCTGCATGGAAAAGAATGATAAGTCCAAGTTCCGAGGCTTTTTTATATATTGGAATCATTTTTTTATCATCCACAAAAAAACCCTGATAATCCGGATGAAGCTTAATTCCGCGAAGCCCCATTTCTTTTATTCTGAAAAGCTCTTCCAGAGCATCGGGAGCATCCGGATGAACGCACCCGAAGGGAAACACGTTTTCTCTTTGGCAGGATGCGGCAAAATCGTTAACATTATGCATCTGCCTTGGGTTTGTTGCAATATTCTGCACACAAAAACCATCAACGCCTTCCTTTTTCATAAAATCACACAGTCCATCAAAGGTTCCGTCAAAAAAAGGAGCAAGTCCTCCGGAAGCATGAGCAAGCTTTTCTATTGCACTTTTTGCAAGCCTGTCCGGGAAACAATGTGTATGGATATCAAAAATCATTTCAAATAATCCTTCAAAAAGAGTATTGCTTCTTTATAACCTTCAAAGCCCTTTCCGCATATCGTTATTTTCGCAGCAAGGGAAATATATGAATGGCGACGGAACTCCTCACGGGAATTGATATCCGAAAGATGCACCTCTGCCGCAGGGATCTCAACTGCCTTCAACGCATCAAGAATAGCAACACTTGTGTGGGTATATGCCGCAGGGTTGATGACAATACCGTCAAAGACACCGTATGCTCCCTGTATCTCGTCAACTATTGCACCCTCATGATTTGATTGAAAAAGCTTATACTCTATACCCTCGGCTTTGCAAGCATCTCCGATAAAGGCGCAAAGGCTTTCATAACTACGGTTTCCGTATATATCGGGCTCGCGAAGCCCCAAAAGATTAAGATTGGGTCCGTTTATAATAAGAAGCTTCATGGATATTATTTACCTCTTTTCACTTGCAAATGCAGATTTCTGATAATTTCCCATGCGGTTCCATTGATACCTGTATTAAGCACCCTTATATGGGAATAACTATTATAAAGCGGCATTCTCTCTCTTGCCAATGCCTCAACTCCCCGTTCCCCCGAAAGAGGCCGCCCCTCTGTAGCAAGCCGGGAAAGCTCTCTGTGAACATAAACCACCGTTGAATTCTGCCAAAGATGGCGGCGATTTTCGGGTCTGGTCACTACTCCGCCCCCTGTTGATATAATACAGCCGCTCTTTTGGCACACCCGAGCAGTAATGCGTGTTTCGATCCGGCGAAAGGCATCTTCTCCGCCTTCAGCAAAAATCTCGGGAATACTCTTTCCCTCTTCCTTGACGATCTCTTCGTCAATATCAATAAACTCTCTGCCTGTCAGCGCGGCAATACGCTTTCCAACAGATGTCTTTCCGCATCCGGGCATACCGATAAGAGTAACATTTTTCATCATTGCGGATATTTTTCTCTCTATCTTATCTGTGATACCCGGGTCTGCCTTGCAGGAGAAAAACATCTCGTACGCAACAACAGCCTGCGCCACCAGCATGTGAAGACCGCCCAAAGCAGGGATCCCTCTCTCTTCGGCATCAAGAATAAAGGCTGTTTTCTGGGGATTATAAATAACATCAATGACACCGGAAAGACGAGAAAAAACACTAAGATCCACGAGCCTCTCTCCGCACTTCGGATACATTCCCACCGGGGTCGCATTAACGATTACATCCGCATCTGCGTGCTTATCGATATTTTCATAATTATCTTCGGTGAAAAGAGAGATAACCGTAACGTTTGCGGCACCCATATCCCTAAGAACCGTCTGAACGGTTAAAGATGCGCCGCCGTCACCCAAAACGATAACCTTTTTTCCCTTGATGCGTATCTTCGACTTTCTCACAAGGGAAGCGAATCCGCCGTAATCCGAGTTATCGCCGAAAAGTGTTCCGTCCGGACGGCGTACGACCACGTTCACACTTCCTATCTTCTCCGCTCTCTCGGAAAGCTCATCAAGATAGGGAATAACAGCTTTTTTATAGGGTATGGTTACATTGATCGCACCAAACTCTCCGTTTCTGATAAAATCCTCCACATCCTCTGGAGCCTTTTCTATGAGGCGATATTCGTAATCACCCAGCATTGAGTGGATAAGAGGAGAATAGCTGTGAGAAAGATGCTCCCCCAAAAGTCCGTAATACATTTTTTGTTCCTTTCAGTGTTTATATTACTTCCGAATATGAGCCGAGATAGCGAAAATCCTCGCAAACGAAATCAAGCTCGCAGATAAGCTGCAAAAACTCAGGAGAATAAACGCTGGTTTCAAGATCGAAATAGAACATGAATTCAAAATCTCTGTCAGGTATCGGCCGGCTTTCCAGCTTTGCAAGGTTGATACCTAAAGCATTAAATCGGGACATAACTCTGAAAAGCGCACCCGGACGGTGAGGAGTGACAGCCATTATGCTGGTCTTGTCCGCTCCCGGATATATTTCTCTCTTTTTTGATATGCAGATAAATCTTGTATGGTTATTTCCCTTATCCTGAACGGAGGAGCCGATTATATCCAGATTATAAAGTGAAGCACAGGAGCGCGAGGAAAGGGCTGCTATATCATCCCGCTCGCTTTTTGCCACCATTTTTGCCGCCGCAGCGGTATTTTGACAGGGAGTGACCTTAACCCCCAGCTCCCTCAGAAAATCCGCGCATTGGCTGATCGCCTGAGGATGGGAGAATACCTCCTTTATATCCTCTGCCCTAGTGCCCTTTTTGGCAAGAAGCTGATGGTCAATATGTACTCGCGTCTGTCTTACTATGAAAAAATTATATTTCATCATAAGATCGTAGACCATATTAACGCTACCCGCCGTGCTGTTTTCAAGTGGAAGAACGCCATAATCCGCCCTTCCCTCCTTGACAGCTATAAAAACATCCTCAAATTCTCCGTAATAGCTTATATCGGGGACCTTGAAAAGCTTTTCGGCGGCTATCTGTGAATATGCCCCCTCAACACCCTGGCAGGCAACAGTTGCATAATCGGGGAATATCTTGGGAGTTGTTTCAATAGCTCTTTTGATCTTCTCTGCTGTGGGAGAGGTAGGATGCATATATTTTTCCTGCTCAGCACGGGAAAGATCAAAAATAGTATTATACAAGGTCCTTGCATAGCTTGCCATATCCTCGCCTGCCATTTCCGATATTTTGGCAAGCTTTTTTCTCTCACGGTTTGCATCAAGCACAGGGAGAGAATTCTCTATCTTATACTGGGATACTTTAACGGATATCGCCATTCTTTTACAAAACAGCTCTACCATTTCCCGATCTATTTTATCTATTTCAAGTCTAAGATCGTTCAGATCCATTTTTTATCTCCTTTTTGAGAAGCTATGTTTCTTATTTGCAAAGGATCGCATCCAGCACAGCTATTGCCGTTGCCGCTTCCATAACGGGAACAGCCCTCGGGACGATACAAGGATCGTGGCGCCCTTTTACAGAAAGCTTTTTATCCTTCATTTCTGAGAGGGAAACACTGTCCTGCTCCATTGATATAGAAGGAGTGGGCTTTATCGCCGCGCGGAACACAAGAGGCATTCCGTTAGTGATACCGCCGAGGATCCCACCCGAATTATTGGTTTTGGTCTCTATTTTACCGTCATTCACAAAGAAAGCATCATTGGATCGGCTTCCTTTCATAGAGGCATATTCCATTCCGGCACCGAATTCAAGCCCCTTGACCGCAGGAATTCCGAAAACTATCCTTCCGATCCTGTTTTCCATCCCGTCAAACATAGGGTCGCCGACTCCGCCGGGAATTCCGATAGCACAGCATTCGATCATACCGCCCACGGAATCACCCTCCGCCTTTGCCGCAG
Source organism: Oscillospiraceae bacterium (assembly GCA_015065395.1). Lineage (GTDB taxonomy): Bacteria > Bacillota > Clostridia > Oscillospirales > CAG-272 > Avispirillum. Next base: position 8,593 of record SVQJ01000028.1, on the reverse strand, counting down.
TGATCTCGCGGCGAAAGCGCTCTTCCTCATCATGGCTGCGAACGGGAAATGTTTGTAGGATCGCCATATCCTCCCGCGTCACATTCACGGGATCATAGCGATCAGCCTTTTCCATTCCTATCTGCACTATATGTGCTCCGATATATATGCCCATCCCTTCAAGAATCTGCAATGCAATACCGCCTGCGACACAAAGGGGAGCAGTCAGTCTTCCGGAAAAATGTCCGCCGCCTGCAATATCATGGCTCTCACCGTATTTGATACGGGCAGTATAATCCGCGTGCCCGGGACGGGGACAGTCGCGAAGATCATCATAATCATGGCTGCGGATGTTCGTGTTTTCAATTATTGCAGTAATCGGTGCACCGCAGACAGTGTTGACCACAAGACCTGACAGAAATCTGGGCACATCCCCTTCCTTTCTCCCCGTTGAGGTATCATCCTTTCCCGGTGCGCGGCGCGAAAGGAATGCACCCAGCTTTTTCATATCTATTTCAAAGCCTGCAGGCATTCCTTCTACGGTAACCCCTATAGCAGGTGAATGAGATTGCCCGAATATGGTTATTTTCAGCTTTTCTCCGTAAGTGCTTGACATAATTTCTCCTTTTTTACCCTCTTCTCTATGAAAAGCAGTAAAAGAATTTTATAAAGTAATATTAATTTCTTCCCATTATTGCACGCTTCCGCCAAGCCTGCGAAAATCATCCCAAAAGCCGGGATATGATTTACGGACCGCTTCTGCACCGAGGATCGTGACGTTGCCTGCCGCAAAGGATGCGATCGCTGCAGCCATTGCGATACGGTGGTCATTGACACTGTCCACCACACCGCCGCTTTTCAGCTTTTCAGGATCGCCTTTTATGCGAAGACCGTCCTCTGTTGCCGTAGCAGATGCTCCGATGGCACGAAGGAGGGCAAGGGTTGATTCTATCCTGTCGCTTTCCTTCAATCTGAGCCTTCCGGCATTATATATGACCGTCAATTTTTTTGTTGCCGCCGCAACCACGGAAAGGATGGGCACCAGATCAGGAATATCTCCTGCATCTATCATAACTCTCTGCTCTTCATTTCTGATAAGTGCGAGAGCGTGGGTGACCGCCCGATCACCCTGCAAGGAGTCAGGATCAAGTCCCGTAACGGTAAGCGGCGCTCCCAAAGCCTCCGCCCCCAGCCAGAATGCGGCGTTTGACCAATCCCCCTCAACGCTGAGGGTACCGGGTGAGCGGTATTTCTGACGTCCGGGAACGGTATAGCCGTTTTCTGTTGCATTTATCTTTATTCCGTATATGCGAAGTGCCAGAAGGGTCATTTCGATATACGAGGTGCTTTCCCTTTTGCCCTCAAGGATGATAGTTGAATCCTCCCCGCAAAGGGGAAGGGCAAAAAGAAGACCCGAAATAAACTGAGAAGAAATATCCGCTCTGAGGGTATATATCCCTCCCCGAAGCTTTCCGGAAATGATCAAAGGATTTGAGCCCTCAGGAGAAAGAGTACATCCGTGAGTGCACAGCTCTCCGTACAAGGGCGAAAGGGGGCGGCTCGGGAGACGGCCATGCATTTCTACCCTTGTTTTGATACCCAACGCCGCCGTAACGGGAAGAAGGAAGCGAAGGGTGGAACCGCTTTCGCCGCAATCAATGCTTGCCCTTTCGGGACGGGAAGAGGGCGCGCAATAGAATGCTTTTGCAGTATATGTAAGATCGCATCCCAGTTTTTTCAAGCAGGATGCCGTTGCATTTATATCGTCAGAAAGGGTCTCACAGCGTATTTGAGACGGATCCTCCGAAAGGGCACTGCAAATGAGCAATCTGTGTGCCATGGATTTTGATGCTATGGCAGGAACCGTTCCATGCAAGCCCTTTGCATTTACAGTCAGTTTCATTTTATCTCATTCCCTCTTCAAAAAACGCTCCCAATTCACAAACGGGGATCTTATGAATAATACATTCGCCTATACGTTTCGGCAGGATCAGCTTTATCGTATCCCCTGCTCTTTTTTTATCGGAAAGGGCACATTCGGCGATATCCGAAGCGCAGAACTCCGACTTTTCCGAAAGGCCGTACCGGCAAAGCAGCTTTTCTATCTCTTTTGTAACATCGGCGGAGCAAAGCCCCAGGCTCTCAGCCCCCCTTGAGGCTATTGCCATTCCTTGTCCTACGGCTCTTCCGTGGGATATTCCGTAATGAGAGAGCTTTTCTATACCGTGAGCCGCTGTATGCCCGAAATTAAGTATAGCTCGCACGCCGCCCTCTCTTTCGTCCTCGCTCACCACGTCTCTTTTTATGGAAACACATCTTGCAATTACCTTTTCAATGCTTGCGTGTATATCGCAAAGGGCAAGCATTTCAAAAAGCTCCCGATCCCTGATAACTCCGTATTTTATGACCTCTGCCATTCCGTCAGAGAATATTTCTTCAGGCAAGGTGGAAAGCAACTCGGGATCGCATATAACCAAAGAGGGCTGCCAAAATGCGCCGCAAAGATTTTTGCCTGCAGCAAGATCGATCCCCGTCTTTCCGCCCACAGAGGAATCCACCATTGCAAGAAGGGTGGTCGGTATCTGAACAAATCTTATTCCGCGCAGATATGTGGCGGCAACAAAGCCTGCCATATCTCCCACAACACCGCCACCGAAGGCAACAACGGCATCGGTCCTTGTAATATTGTTTTCTGCGAGAAATTCAAGAATCTCCCCGTAAATATTTATGTTTTTCGAGCCTTCCCCGTTGGGAAAAGCATATTTTACATAATCAAAGCCCGAAAGCGCTTTTTCGAGGCTCTTGAAATGGAGACTGTCTACTCTGTCGTCCGTGATGATCGCAAGACGCGCTCCCTTGCCCAAAGCCTTTTCTATATATTCTCCGCTTTTTTCCATGATACCTTTTTCAATCAGAATATCATATTCCAGCGAAGTGTTGCAATGAACGCTTATCATCTTTTATCCACCTTTTCCTTTGCTATCCTTCCCTCGCGAAGGATACACTTCATCCTTTCCCGATCTCCGTCCCGAAGGGCATCTCTATATTCCTCAAGGGAGGAAATAACCGTTTCGATCTCATACAGCAGATAATCCCGGTCCTCAAAGAAAAGCTCCGTCCACATATTCTCGTTAAGCCACGCAACACGGGTCAGATCCTTGTAGCTTCCCGCAGAAAAGCCTCTGTGTGACTGTGCCGTAGGGCTTTTAATGAACGCATTTGATACTACGTGTGGAAGCTGCGAGGTGAAGGCGATCATCCTGTCATGCTCCTCAGCGGTGGTAATGGTGATCCTCGAGAATCCCACAGGCATCAACATTTCCTTTATCCTTGACGTAAGCTCTATATCGTCAAAGCGATGAGGAACGATTATCATGGAAGCACCCTTAAAAAGATTGGCTCTGGAATATTTGAAACCTGAATACTGAGTTCCTGCCATGGGATGCCCTCCCGCATAGGTAAATCCATACCTTTTTGCGATCTCAAAGCCCCTTTCGCAAACCCTCCTCTTTGTGCCGCAGCAATCTATCACCACGCATTCCTTTTTCACAAAGGGGGCAATTTTTTCCATGTACTCTATTGCTGCCCCTGTATAAAGAGCTACAAGGATAAGATTGCACTCACCTATCCGTTCTTCGCAAAGCTCTCCGTCCAAAACGCCGTCGATACAGGCAAGCTCTATCACCGATCGGTCTATATCATGCCCAAGCACCGTGTATTCGCCCGCAGCCTTATATGCCTTCGCAAGAGATGCACCAATAAGGCCAAGCCCTGCTATTCCAATAGTCATACCAATCACTCCGCTTTCATTTTCTTTTGCGAAAAAACTGTAATTACATTTTTATGGCATCCCTCACAGCGAAAACAGCAGCGGCTGTTTTTTCAAATTGCTTAGGCGTGAGGGACTGTGCACCGTCACAAAGTGCATTTGCAGGATCATTATGTACCTCTATCATAATACCGTCCGCACCGGCGGCAGCTGCGGCCAGTGCCATAGGATGAACGAGACGTGCTCTGCCGGTTGCATGGCTGGGATCAACCACCACGGGAAGGTGAGAAAGCTCCTTAAGCATGGGAACCGCGGCAAGATCAAGGGTATTTCTCGTATAGGTCTCAAAGGTGCGCACGCCTCTCTCACAAAGAATAACGTTTTCGTTTCCTCCTGCCATGATATATTCCGCGCTCATAAGCAATTCCTTTAATGTATTCGCCAGACCTCTTTTCAGAAGTATGGGCTTTTTTGTATGCCCAAGCTCCTTCAGGAGCTCAAAATTCTGCATATTACGTGCTCCAACCTGGATCAAATCCACATTTTCAAAAAACTCGAGATGAGAAGCATCCATGATCTCTGTCACGATAGGAAGACCGGTTTTGCGCTTTGCCGCAAGGAGAAGCTCTATACCCTCTTCTCTCAACCCCTGAAAATCATAAGGAGATGTGCGAGGTTTGAATGCTCCGCCGCGAAGAACAGAAGCACCTGCATACTTTACACTTTTAGCTACAGAAAGTATCTGCTCTTCATTTTCCACAGAGCAGGGGCCTGCGATAAGGGAAAAGGCCCCTCCACCGATGGCAACGCCCTCTGCTATCTCGATTCTCGTATCCTCGGGGTGAAATTTGCGGTTTGCACTCTTAAACGGCTCCGAAACTCTTGTTGCAGATTCAATTATTTCCAGCCCCTCCAGAAGATCGGTATCTATCTTACTGGTATCTCCTATAAGGCCTATAATGGTTTGATAATGCCCCTTTGAAATATGGGTATCAAGGCCCTTGGATTTGAACCATTTGCAAAGGCTTTCGATCTGACTGTCGGTTACACCTCTTTTAAGTATTGCTACCATTTTTACTACCCTCTTTGTATTGATTCACAGCACTTCTGCAAAAAAAATCACGCAGCCGCGCTGCGTGAAAAATTGATCTTATATAGGTCAAACATTCCTTGCAGCACAAAAATCTTTTACCGTAAAGTAAAAGTAAAAGTAGCTGTAGGTATAAAACTTGTTTGCCATATCGGTATTCCTCAAAATTAAGTTACTCACATTATAAACCTCTTTTTTTTTACTGTCAATATTTTTTTGTAACTTATGTCGATTTTTTTCCGTAATCAACCAGTAAAATCTGTATAAAAGAGGTAGTGGATGGTAAAAATATAAGCGATAACAACCCGAAAGGAATTATACGATCTATGAATAACAATCCGAAGAGAAAAAAAGCTCAGAATCAGAGCGTTTATGTGACTATTGTTGTTATAATGATGATGGTTGCCGTAGTTATCGCTATCGCTGTTGCCCTTGCAAAAGAATCAAAGGACTCAACCTCGCTTTTGGAGGGTGCTGCCGATACAACGGGAACATTGATAATGGGAGATAAGGAAAACGACAGCGATGCGCCCTCAAAGGACAATGAAACCGACGATGTGTTCTTTAACGAAAGCGATAAGGATACCGATAAAAACGAAGAAAATGACAATTATGACGATCAAAGCGCCAAGGACAGCGAAAGCGAGCAGACCGTTGTCACTCCCCCTGCCAATATCCTTCCACAATTCCATACACCCGTGAATGGAGAAGTGCTAAAAGCCTGCAGTCTCACCGTTCCCGTTTTTTCACAAACAATGGAAGACTACCGTACCCATACGGGAGTAGATCTGTATTGCAGCTCGGGATGCGATATATCTGCCGCCGCTGACGGAACCATCATTGACATCAAGGACGACCCCATGATGGGTATGAGCATTTCCATCGAACATTCAGGAGGCGCCGTCAGCACCTATCAGAACCTTTACGATGAGCTTCCCACAGGTATAGAGGTGGGTAAAACCGTAAAAATGGGTCAGGTTATAGCAACGGCAGGAAATACCGCCCTTGAGGAGATCGCTGAGGAATGCCATCTTCATTTTGAGCTTTCCGTCAACGGCAAGGCAGTGGACCCGGCGGAATACATCGATTTTCCCGAAGTCCCCTCATACGAGGAATAAACCGAAATAACGCTGCTAAATCTTCAAGCTTGCATTGATAAAAAACTATTGCTTTTTTGAAAAAAGCTCCGCAAAAAACTATATAATACGGTTTGCCAAAGTCTATTATGCAAAAATCACCCACACAGCATTTAGCGCTAGCACCCACAGAGCATTTAACGCTGTGTGGGTGCTTTTTCGCTATCTTCGTCTTATTAAAGTTTTTTTGAACATAAAAACTCTTCACTATATCCGTCTTGAAAAAGGCTCTCAAAAGTGATATCATTGTAATATACTGAATTTCGGAGAAAATATGAAATACGATAATCTTTCAAAAGAGCTTATACAACGAATGGAGTATGACCGAATGACCGGCAGTGTGCCCTCGTTTGCCTTTGACGAAAGAAAGGCTGTGCGCCGCCGCGAGGGGCACGACAGGCCTAATGCCTGGAGAAGGACCTTTGTCCGAGACGTGGACAAAATCCTTCACTCTGCCTATTACAGCCGTTTTGCCGACAAAACGCAGGTCTTTTCGTTCTACAAAAACGACGATATATCCCGCCGCGCACTTCACGTGCAGTTGGTTTCCCGTATTGCAAGAACGATCGGAGAGGCACTTTCGCTGAATCTTGATCTTATCGAGGCTATAGCCCTTGGACACGACATGGGTCATACACCATTCGGACACGCGGGAGAGAAATATCTGGACGAGCTTTATTACGATCGCTCAAGACGGCATTTTTCCCACAACATACATTCTGTTAGGGTCCTGGACGGTATCTTCCCCTACAACATTACCCTTCAGACCTTGAACGGCATCGCATCTCACAACGGAGAAATGGAAAAGGAGATCTATATTCCCCGCCCAATGACAACCTTTGATGAGCTGGATTCGGCGCTTGAAGGCTGCTATCAAAATATGGAAAACAACAAGCATCTTATGCCCTGTACTTTGGAGGGATGCGTCGTCCGTATCTGCGATATCATTTCCTATCTTGGCAAGGACAGACAGGACGCCAAAAAGGCAGGTCTTATTTCCAACGAAGAAGATGTTTTCGATTACGGACCTATCGGACGCATAAATGCGGAAATAATCAACAATCTCAGCGTTAATATAATCGAGCATAGCTACGGAAAGCCACATATCAGAATGAGCAAAGAATATTTTGAGGCTCTCAAGCGTGCAAAACGAAGCAATTATGAAGAAATATATTTGAGCGACGAGGTTGCCGTACCTCAGGCACAGATAATCCGTCCCATGTTTATCCGCCTTTTCGAACGCCTCGAAAAGGACTTAAAAAATGACAACAGATCATCACCCATATTCAAGCACCATATTGAGGCGGTCAATGCTTCCCCTTACCGAAAGTCTGCCCCATACAGAGAGGACATACCCACCACTGTCACCGATTATATTGCCTCCATGACTGATGACTATTTTGTAGAGCTTCACCAATACCTTTTCCCAAATGAAAAAACCATTGAATACAAGGGATACTTTGACTGACTCACGGCAATTTATACTATAGGCACCAATAATGCAATTTCCAAAAAATCTTTTGCCTTTTTTGTAATAAAGTTTACATATACGCGGTTGCAAAAAATGCTACAGTATTGTATAATGAACTTTGTAATAAAATCCACTAAAAGAAAGGATTTCTAAAAAATGATCAAATCTGTTATCGATCTGCTCAAGGATTATGACCCTGCTGTTGGAGAAGCCGTTGAGGCAGAATATAAAAGACAAAAAAGAGGTCTTGAGCTTATAGCAAGCGAAAACCTTGTTTCCGAGCCCGTTATGCTTGCTATGGGCACACATCTTACAAACAAATACGCGGAAGGTTACCCCTCTCACCGTTATTACGGCGGCTGCGAATGCGTTGACGTTGTCGAAAGTATCGCAATAGAGCGTGCCTGCAAGCTTTTCGGCGCAGATCACGCCAACGTTCAGCCCCACTCCGGTGCCCAGGCAAATCTTGCAGTTTATCAGGCTCTCGTTAAAAGCGGCGAGACCATCATGGGCATGAACCTTGCTCACGGCGGCCACCTCACCCATGGCAGCCCTGTAAACTTCTCCGGCATAAACTATAATTTCGTTCCCTACGGTGTTGACGATAACGGGTTTATAGATTACAATGCAATGGAGGCTCTCGCAAAGGAGTGCCGCCCTAAGCTCATCGTTGCAGGTGCATCCGCTTATCCCAGAATCATTGATTTTGAACGCATTTCTCAGATCGCAAAATCAGTCGATGCTCTCTTTATGGTGGATATGGCACATATAGCCGGACTTGTTGCAGCCGGACTTCATCCCAATCCTGTTCCCTATGCTGACGTGGTTACCACCACCACTCATAAGACTCTCCGCGGTCCCCGCGGCGGTCTTATCCTTTGCAAGGCTGAGCACGCAAAGGCAATAGATAAGGCAATATTCCCCGGAATGCAGGGCGGTCCCCTTGAGCACATCATCGCTTCCAAGGCGATATGCTTCGGCGAAGCCCTCAAGCCCTCCTTCAAGGAATATCAGCAGAATATCGTAAATAATGCAAAAGCCCTTGCCGACGGACTTCTCAAGGGTGGCTTCGACCTCGTTTCCGGCGGTACCGACAACCACCTTATGCTGGTTGACCTTCGCCCCATGCATATAACCGGCAAGGATCT
>SVQJ01000203.1 GCA_015065395.1 Oscillospiraceae bacterium | reverse complement strand
GCAGATTCCGGGGATGATTGGTGCCTCTGGAACGGCAGCCGAGGCGCGTACAATGATGACGTACCCATTGAGGAAAATACCAACGTCAAGCTCCGCATCCGCTTCACCGGCACCCACGGCCCCTCCGAATGGTCGAACGTGCTTGAGTTAAACGGCGGCGGTACACAGGAGAATCCCGGCGAAACGAACAAGGCACCGGAAGAAAAGCCCCCTGTGGATGAAAAAGACAAATGCTCCCTCTGCGGCTTTTGCCCCGTACCGCTTGGACTGTGTATCTTCATTTGGATCGCTATTGCAATCGTGGTTATTCTTGTGATCGTGATCATTATCGTGATTGCGACCAAAAAGAAGAAATGCCCCAACTGCGGTCAGCAACTGAAATAATACGAAAGCGAGGAATACACAATGAAAAAAAATATTGGCGATATTGCTTGCGGCAATGATGGTATTCGCCCTTGCCGCTTGCGACACCGGCGACGATCCCAACCCGTCCGGCTCCAATAACCCCGGAACCTCGCAGAACGATACTCCGGGCGGCACCGAGAATCAAGGCAGCGCATCCATAACAGGCAACGGTGAATGGCCAAAAAATGAATGGACTTCTCATGTTCCCTAAGCGGACGGTACGGTACTCAAAATTGACGAGAATATGGACACCGGAATGGGCAAAGCGTATGTTATTTATATGGATTGGACGGACGCAGATGCTTTGGCATATCAGCAGAAACTCGTTGACGCCGGAAAGATCAAATCGGTTGGCGAACTGATTAATGATGTATATTATTTGCTTTTCATCGAACCGGAAACCGGTCGAAAGGTTATGATCAACGAAATCGGCGAAACCGAGAACGATTGTACCATCCTTCTATTGAACGAGCCGTTTCGTATGCATTTTCATAGTCACTAAGCTCTTCACAGAGGTACATCTTTTTCCAAAGAGCGTGAGTATATCCGGGATCGATCTCAAAAGCTCTGTCAAAGCACTCAATGGCTTTATCGTATTCTTTAAGCTCTCTGTATATCATACCGCCGTACATATAAAGAACCTTGGGGTTCACAAATCTCTTCTCTGCTTTGAGAAATACCTCACGAGCGTTTTTAACGTCACCCGAAAGAATATAACATTCGATAAGGTTAAGTATATGATATCATACTCACTGTATATTGACATGAAACGCTTTGTTTAGTTTAAGTTGAAATACTAAACGATAAGTTAAATTAACGTTTTCTTCTGTTACTAGAATAAAATAATGAAAACTGCGCTCCTCTTCCCTTTCGGACCACAGATTTTTACTATAAGGATTTGCAACTAATTAGTTCCATTTTGCTCCTTTCGCTCCGGTTTTGCTTTCGAATTCAAAATAAGCGTTTCAAAAGTAAAGTCCTTGCGAAAATGCAAAAGTGTTCATAACCACACGTCTCAAATAGCACAAAAAGCCTATGGCCCCTTATGGAAGCTATAGGCTTTTCTCTTTGACTTAGGCTTGATAAAAGAAAATCGGGACACCCCTTCGAGTATCCCGATTTGGTGCGAGAGACGGGACGCGTATTGCATTGCAATGCGCCCCGCTTGTCGACCGCTCCGCGTCTTCGACTGCTCGCAGTACCCGACTGCGCACCATCCTCCTAAAAAACAGTCCACCGGACTGTTTTTCTTTATGGAGTCTGCCCTCTTAGGCTTCATGTCCCCTCAAATCAAAATAAAAAAACCACCCGATTGGGTGGTTTCTTATTTTGGTGCGAGAGACGGGACTTGAACCCGTACGGTGTGAACCACACGCCCCTCAAACGTGCGCGTCTGCCAGTTCCGCCACTCTCGCATATCAATTCAGCCGTTTTTCGACTGCCTTGATATTATACTAAACCCTTTTTCATTTGTCAATACTTTTTTATTTATTTTTTGAAAAAAATAAAACTTTATATAATCCAATCCGTTTATAAGTAAATTTATTGATTCTCAGACGTTTTGATTATATTTTTATGCATTATGATCCCTAATATGGCAAATACAAATTCAGAAACTGTTTGTGCAAATGCAAGTCCGTAAAGCGGCCAAAAAGAGTTGAGCAGAAAAAGCATTGGAATTTCAAAAACAATTTTTCGCAATATTGCGAAAACAAGCGCATATTTCCCCTTCCCGATTGCTTGAAAGACAGCAACAGCTAAAAAATCAATGGAAAGAAAAGTTACTCCTATTCCGAAGCCCCGTAGCATTATCGTTCCATGGCCTACTGTTGCTGCATCGTTTATAAATGCTTTCATAAAAACATTGGGGAAAGAAACCATCAGACAACTGCAAATCACAAGAATTATCAGCATTATTTTTCCGATAAAAAGGATACACCCCTTCATTCTGTCTGCTTTACCCGCTGCATAACTATAGCTGATAAACGGCATTACCAATGATGCCAAGAAGAACACCGAGTACCATCGTCAGTACGCCACTTCCGATCACCTGCATTGCAAGGCAAAGTCCAAGACCGAACACTAATGCGCCACCAATACCGGCACAAAGAGATTCGATCATTCCGGAGTTTTGAACGGTGTAATCCAACCGTTTGAGTTCTTCCATTTTGCTTTCTTCGCGAGGAAGATATTTACTTCTGATCTCTTGAATCTCTTTATTTTCTTTTGCCGAGTAATTATAAATAAATGTTGTATCCTGATTCATTTGTATCCCCATTACATTCACAGAATTATTTATCGCCGGAAAGTCTTTTCTTGGTATCCTCCACGGTTTCGCCATCTTTGGAAAATACCTTTTCAATGATCTTATCATTAACTTTGTTGAATCCTTCTACGGCACCGGTTTCAATCTTCTTATAACCTTCTACAACGCCATCCTCAATTTTCTTGTAGCCCTTGACTACCTTCTCTGCAGCGTTTAACCGCTTTGTTCACCGCACAAGCAGACTATATCCTGTCAATGTTTTTGCGACGTTTGAGAAATGTTTATGTTTTATTAAAAAGAAAATCCCGCTGATTTTTCAATCAATGGGATAAAATATGGCAGAGAGGGATTAATCTCTCTGCCACTGTTTTATATTAGCTTGCCTCAAATTCTCCGGATCCCGAACCTACTGTAATTGCGTAAGTTTCACCCTTTTTGATGTTAGGACTTGAGAGAATCACCACAGCAAAATTCAGCTCCGGTGTGTGCTCAATGATGACGTTTCCGGATTGATCCTTCAGGACGATCTTTGTGCCTGCGGCTTGATTGCCAACACTTACCGCTATTACCCCCTGCTCAGAATCACTAAAGGTTTGTGCCATACCGGAAGCACCTG
>SVQJ01000027.1 GCA_015065395.1 Oscillospiraceae bacterium | reverse complement strand
CCTATTTTTTTCATTTGTAAAAAACAACGAAATTAGTTCGCTTTTTTGGGAAATGGATACAAAAACAGTTTTTTTTATAAAATCAGTCAAAATTCCGTTGACAAATCAGTTAGACAAATGTATAATGTTAAGCAGCGTGTAATAACGTTGTAAATTGTGTTATTTGCAGATGTAAAAATAATAAGAACAGGAGATAATCAAATGCCAAAAGCTAAACAAGCTCCTGCTGTACCGGTTGAGATCAATTATTCAAAAAGACTTCCCGATTCCGAGTATGCTGTTATGGCAGCTATCTGGGCGGGGACTCCTCCCGTAAATACAGCTTATCTTATGGATGCTGTCGGCCGCGAGCGCGGCTGGAAGGCTCCCACACTCATTTCTTTCCTTGTGAGACTTGAGGAAAGAGGATACATATCTTCAACAAAGCAGGGCAAGGAGCGTTTTTATATGCCTGTTGCTGAAGAGGTAAAATATATGCAGAGTGTTACTGCTGATTTCGTTGAACAGTATCACGGAGGCTCCTTTGTCAGACTTATGGATACATTATTCAAAGATAAGAGCCTTTCTGAATCTGATATTGACGATCTTTTGGAGTGGCTCAAGTCAAAATATTAATCATGATCGATATGAACCGATTTGCCCGTGCAAAATCTGCTATTAATAATCCCCATGTCAGATATAATATCGGCACGTATAAGGAGCGTTCACAGCATAGACTGCTGAAGCATTATTATGAGCCTGATATCGAATTTCATGAGGTGCCTTACGATGGTTTTATTGCAGATATATTAAACAATGCGGGGATAACGGAGATACAAACCGCCGGCTTTCGCTCTTTGAATGAAAAGCTTGCGGTTTTTTTATCCGAAAATAATGTGCGTATCGTTTATCCGACTGCTTTGAAAAAACGTGTATGTTGGATCGATCCCGAAAGCGGAGAAAGCGCATTCGGAAGGTATACTACCTATAATAAATCGCACTTTCATTTACTTTCGGAGCTGTTGTCGATAGTTGACTATTTCGGAGTGCCACAGCTGTGCGTGGATGTTGTGTATATGTCTGTCAGTGATTGCCGTTTGCTTAACGGATACGGTAAAGACAGAAAAAAGAAAGCAACAAAGATCGATACGGTACCGGAGGAATTGACAGACATAGTAACTTTGCATAATTCTGCTGATATAAGAAAGCTTATTGGTTTGGAAGAAGGCAGAGAAATGACGAGGGAAGAACTCTCAAAGTACTTTGGCCTTTCAAGAATTTCCCTTTGGCGTGCGATCAAATTTCTTCTGATAACCGAGATTCTTACAATTTCAGGAAAAAAGGGAAATACTATTATCTATAAGGTGACGTCTGAAAAAGATTATTTATAAACAAGCAAAAAGACTTTTCGAGAGATTTCTCAAAAAGTCTTTTTTGCTATTATTTATACTTCTTTTCCCAGATATGAAAAAGTATTATTCCGGGAATCGTGAAAAAACGGAGAAACGCAGGATGGCCGCTCATTTTGCAAATATCTTTATTTTTTATACCAAGCACACGCCCATAGTAATGTATAAGCAAGGCTCTTTCGATCCTGAATTTCAGAGAGCATCTTTTGTTTAAGCCCAAAATATGGCAGTGCAGGCAGCCCTTGGGACAGGTGCGCCAGAATCTTCTTCCGGCTTTGGTAAGTCCGTCATCCATATATTCGCAAATATAAATGATTTTTGGAATATAGACGGTTTTATATTTGTCTGCACTTCCGATCCATAAATGAGATTCACTCATGAATCTTTCACCTTGAAAAACGGGGAAAGAATACTCACGCAAAACGTCAGCTCTCACAATTTCACAGCAGTCTCCGTCTCTCTCAGCATTTATTCTGTATTCTATGTAATCGGAGATGACTTCTTCATTTTTGAATTTTACAAAGGGAGTATAATCATCATGACCGCGAAGAAAGCTTATTATGCCTATATCAGTATTATTTGAATATTTTTCAATATATGAGGAGGCAACCATAACTGCGTCAGATGTGAGAATGTCATCGCTGTCAAGTATAAGAACCCAGTCGGATTTAATGTATGGTTGAGAGTAGTTGAGCGCAGTATGCTTGCCGCCATTTTCCTTGTAGTAATATTCTATGGGAAAATCAGCATCTTTCGCGAATTTTTCAAACTCCTCATGAGAGCTTTCAGTGCTTCCGTCATCAATAACAAGCCATTGGAAATTTTTTGATGTCTGTGAACTTAAGCTTTGAAAAAGCCGGTCAAGATATTTTTTTCTGTTATAAAGCGGGGTAAGAATTGTGAGAGAATATTTCATTGATTTTTCTCCAAACTATTTTGTTTGTAAAAAAGACTGCCGTAGCAGTCTTTTTTACAATTATTTAGCTTCTGCAGCCTTCTTAGCATCCTGCTCGCGGAGAAATGCACGCTTTGCAGCCTTATCAGCTGCTTTTTCAGCTGCGAGGATAGTCATTTTTTCGGTTGCATGATTAATATCGTCAGCAGCCTTATCAACGTCGGCACCATAATCTACAGTGATTCTGAGAGCCTCCGTTCCGTCCTTAAGCTTGAGAACAAAGTAGAATGCCTTAACGTCTCTGCCATGTACCTTGAGAACAACAGGGTCAATGTAGGCCTTATCAACATTCTCATAAAGTATAGAGGAAGCAAATTCATAGTTCTGCTCTTCAGAATCATCAATAAGGCAGATGTGTTTGCCGTAAATATAGATTTTTTCTTTGGTAAAGTAGAGCTGTGCTGCGTTATATGCCTGAGTTCTGAATTTATGATCGGGACCCTTTTTGCAGAGAAGCTCCTCGGGAGAGTAGTCAAAGCCTTTGAGGAAAACAGGATTGAGGATCTTAAGGAAATGTCTTTCGTATACTTCGTGCTTGATCTGTGCCTGCTCAGGTATATCCTTGATTACTCCATGGATCTGATTGTCTATCTCAGCTTCGCCGGACTTTGCACCGGAGCCGTAAACTGCAACTGCAGAGCCTACGAGAATAATAACAAGACCGAAATTACGTGTGTTTTTTTCAACAAGGAGAACTGCGCCGAAAAGGCAAATAACAAGACCGACAACGAGAAGAATGTTTATGCCTTTTTTTGTAAAATACTTGAGATTACGTTTGGTTTCCATAATTACACTCCGTTTTCTGTTTTTATAATTTTCAGTTTACCTTAACGATCCAACCCATGTCGTCTTCAATTTTTCCCCATTGAAGAGCAGTGAGATTATCGTAAAGCTTTTGAGAAACAGGACCGATCTTTCCATCGTTTATGATCATTACATTTCCATTATCGTTATATTCACCGACGGGGGATATAACGGCAGCGGTTCCGGTACCGAAGGATTCGGTAAGCTTTCCGTTCTTATGCGCTTCGATGACCTCATCGATGGAAATCTTTCTTTCTTCCACATTGTAGCCCCATTTTTTCAGAAGCTCAATGCAGGAGCGGCGGGTAACACCGGGAAGGATATTGCCGTCCGCAAGGGAAGGAGTTATAACAGTTTTGTCGATAACGAAGAAAACGTTCATTGCTCCGACTTCATCTATGTATTTTCTTTCGATACCGTCAAGCCAAAGTACCTGAGCATAACCTCGTGCTTCAGCCTCCTTTTGGCCAAGGAGAGAAGCTGCGTAATTTCCGCCAACTTTTGCTTCGCCGGTGCCGCCCTTAACGCATCTTACATATTTTCGCTCAATACATATCTTAACGGGGTCAAGACCGCCTGCATAGTATGAGCCTACAGGTGAGAGTATTATGATGAACTGATACTTTTTAGAGGGATGAACACCCAGCTGAGGTTCTGTTGCGATAATGAAGGGGCGGATATAAAGAGAAGTTCCTTCAGAGTGGGGAACCCAATCCTTTTCATAATCAACAAGCGCCTTGATGGCCTGAAGTGCATCATCGGCAGGCACCTCAGGAACGCACATTCTGCGGCATGTATTATTCATTCTTTCGATGTTTTTGTCAGGACGGAAGAGCTGTATGTGTCCGTCTTCACATCTGTAAGCCTTAAGACCCTCAAAAAGCTCCTGTGCGTAATGGAATACCATGGCTGAGGGATCGAGGGCGATGGGGCCGTAAGGGATTATCCTGGGATCGTGCCAACCCTCGCCGAGATCATAGTCCATCACGAACATGTGATCGGTGAAATATCTGCCGAACCCGAGGATATTGTCTGCCGGCTTTTCTTTTTTTGTTAAAGCGGCAGTGATTTTTATGTCGAGCATAACAAATCCTCTTTCTGTACAACTATTCTAATAAATTATACACGAGTTTTTTGATAAAATCAATATATCTGCGACAAATTATATTAAAATTTAGTGAATATTTTTATAACAAAACCATTATTGATAATATGCAAAGAGAATTTGGCAAAGAATATAATCGCAATATAATGAAAGGACAAAACCAAATGAAAAAAACTATTTTATCATTATCTCTGTTGCTATCAGTATTTTTAATGGCGGTTGCAGTTAATGCAGCTATTCTTTCTCCGGGCCTCAATAATCTTGCGGCTGATTTCAGCCTGTCTGTCAGTGGTATCAACGGTGAAGATGTATACTTTACCTCTGAGCAATTTGCAGACGCCGTCGGTGTGGCCGGTTTTAATGAGATCAAAATAACATCATTGCCCGATGAGACGATGGGGACTTTGTATTTCGGTGATACTGCTGTGTGTGTGGGACAGGTGATTAAAGAAGAAAAAATAGAGCTTTTAAGATTTGAACCTTCGGGTAGCGTTGAAAAGACCGCCTTCGGATTCACCTTTGACTCTTCTTATGAGATGATCTGTAACGTTGTGTATACGCTCAAGCAGAATAATGCTCCGACGGTTATCACATCTCCTGCGTTGAATGCCGTTACATCAACGGTATCTGTGGGCGAAATGAAAGGATATGATGCTGACGGAGACAGTATTCGTTACGAAATAGTAGATTATCCTGACGGAGGTAAAATCGTTTTTGACAGCGCAACCGGTGAGTTTACCTACAGTGCGGGGAAAAATGCAATGAGTGACAGCTTTACCTACAGGGTAAGGGATAGTTTTGGTGAATATTCAGATGTTGGTGAATTTATCATTACGGTGTCAAAGAATAAGCCTCAGAATGTTTTTAGTGACCTGGAATATTCCAATGTAGCGGTAGCTGCTTCTGCCCTTGTAGGTGACGGAGTTATGAACTCTGAAAGAATTGAAGGATCTATGTGCTTTTTGCCGGATAAAGAAGTATCACGTCTTGAGTTTCTCGTGAGCTGTATGGATGTGTTTGGCGCTGCTAACATTCCGGCAGTAAATAATACCGGATTTTATGACGATGCCGCAATACCCGAAAAATACAAAGGATATGTCTACAGTGCATCAAAGCTGGGAATAGTAGACGGCTCCGTGATCAACGGTGAGCTTTGCTTTAGACCGGATGCACCTATCTCGAAGGCGGAGGCTGCTACTGTTTTGAATAACATTATAGGCTATGAAGCAGAAACGGTTGATTCTTTGCCCGGTGTTCCGTCATGGGCAATGGATTCAGTATGTGCGATGTATGAGCTCGGGCTCTACGATTTGAACGAAGGAAATGCCGATGGGGCTTCAAGCATAACCAAAAGTGTTGCCTGCGAGATGCTTTATAATGTAAGTTGCCTTTTAGGTGAATAATTCTTATATATCCGGTAATAATAATTGTGAACCCAATGGGGCGGCTTCCGACGCAACTTGCGTAAATCCAACCTAAGCTGTCCTGACCGGATGGTCAAAAAGAAATTAAAATGAATCAGAATCAGAACCAGAATCAGAATCAGCAGAAGAACCAGAACGAACAGAACAAGAATCAGAACCAGAACAAAAAGAACG
Source organism: Oscillospiraceae bacterium (assembly GCA_015065395.1). GTDB lineage: Bacteria > Bacillota > Clostridia > Oscillospirales > CAG-272 > Avispirillum. The sequence continues at coordinate 8,815 of SVQJ01000027.1, read as the reverse complement.
AGCAGAACAAGAATCAGAATCAGAACAAGAACCAGAATCAGCAGAACCAGTATTAATTGAAAAAGAGCCCTCGTATATAAAACGGGGGCTCTTTTTCACTCTATTTATGCTACTTGCTTTTTTCTGTTTTTGTGGTACAATGTAGATAAACATAAATTCGGAGGATTTTTATGCAATCATTGCACTACTTGTACAGAATAGGAATCGGTCCTTCTTCTTCTCATACCATCGGTCCTCTTGAAGCCTGCGGACGGTTTATTCATGATTGTCCTGATGCGCAGCGCTATAAAGTTGTTCTTTACGGTTCGCTTGCAAAAACAGGAAAGGGACACATGACTGATAAGGTGATACTTGAAGCTTTTGGTAATGATCGTTGTGAGATCGTAATCGATACGAAAACTCCCACTGATTTTCATCCTAACACGATGGATTTCATAGCATATAAAAATGACGAGGAGATTCTTCGACGCCGTTATTTTAGCATCGGGGGCGGTGAGGTTATTGCTGACGGGGAGGCGCCAACTGAGCATCCTGAGGTTTACAGCCTTAATTCATATTCTGATATCTCAGAATATTGTCGCGAAAAGGATATACGTATATGGCAGTATGTTGAAGAGTGTGAGGGTCCCGAGATATGGGATTATTTGCATCAGGTCTGGGAGGTTATGAAGCAGGCAATTAAGGAAGGACTTGAGGCTGAGGGGATACTCCACGGCGGTCTTGGAACTCAGAGAAAAGCACGATACCTCTACCGTCAGAAACATATTGATGAGAGCGAAGAGACAAAGACTAACCGCCTAATCTGCGCTTATGCATTCGCTGTCAGCGAGCAGAATGCTTCCTGCGGTGCTATTGTAACTGCACCTACCTGCGGTGCCTGCGGTGTTATGCCTGCTGTTCTTAAATATCTGCAGGGCAGACGCGGTTTTAGTGATGAAGAAATCGTTCATGCTTTGGCAACCGGAGGTATAATTGGAAACCTTATAAAAACAAACGCGTCTATAAGCGGCGCAGAATGTGGATGCCAAGCTGAAATCGGAACGGCGTGTGCTATGGCGGCTGCGGCGGCAACAGAGCTTTATGAGCTTGATCTTGATCAGATAGAGTATGCTGCAGAAATGTCTATAGAACATCACTTGGGTTTGACCTGCGATCCCATTCTCGGTCTTGTACAGATACCTTGTATCGAGCGAAATGCTATTGCTGCGATGCGAGCTCTTAACGCTGTGAATCTTGCGGACTTTTTGTCTGATTCAAGAAAAATCAGCTTTGATATGATAGTTGATACAATGTATGAAACGGGTAAGGATCTTAAGGTCATGTACAGAGAGACCTCTGAGGGCGGTCTGGCAAAGATATATAAATGAACATAAAAGAGCATGAAAAAATCTCCGTATACCGGAGATTTTTTTACTTTGAGAACAATTTTTTTATTGTTGATCGTACCTTAACGTCTTCACCTTTTATTGCTTTTTTGAGGTTTTCAAAATGCTTGGACATAATGAGACAACTTATGGAGAAGGTTAGTATCAGAATGACAGGATCGTGGGTTTTTATAGTGGAGAAGATAGGGAATAATACTGCGGCTGACCATGTTAGTCCGACGGAATAGTTGCACAGGATCATTAGAGCGACGCAGACAACGAGAAGAATAAGAAAGATAAGAGGGTCAAATGCGAGTATCATGCCTGCAAACGGTCCAAAGCCCTTGCCACCCTTGAACTTCATATAAAAAGGAAAAATGTGGCCGATCACGGTAAAGCATCCTGTGATAAGTCCTGCAATGTATATATCCTTAAAGATCATATTTGCTAAGGTAACGCAAATTGCCGCTTTGCCAATGTCAAAAAGCATTACTAAAGCTCCGGCTTTTTTTCCAAGCACGAGCATAGTGTTCGTTGCTCCGAGATTTCCTGTACCGTTAGAGCGAAGATCGGTTTTTTTGAGCTTGGAAAAAAGTGCAGCCGGATTCAGTGAGCCGACCAGATAGCCTCCGGCAATGCATATAAGCAATTTTATAATCCTTGTCATAGCAGACCTCTTTGGTTGTTTTCATTCAATATTCTATTACCGCAGTATTAAAAAAATGTGATGTTTTTGTTTGATAATTGTTAAAGCTTTTAGCAATTTTTGTAAATGAGTTGCATATATTTTCGTAAAAGCACCTAAGGGGGATATTATGAAGAGATTTTATATAATTGTATTAACGCTATTGTTAGTATTTGCCTTGCCGTTCACAGTTAATGCTGAAAATACCGAAGAAATAGTCCCGTTTGATGTTAATGCAAAGAGTGCAGTGCTTATGGATGCTGAAACAGGGAGGATTTTGTACGCAAAGAATTCCAATGAAGCCCTACCTCCGGCATCTGTAACAAAAGTCATGACGCTGCTTTTAATAATGGAGCATATAGATTCCAAAAAGATGTCTTTGGCGGACGATGTAACAGTAAGTGAATATGCGGCGTCTATGGGGGGAAGTCAAGTATTTTTGGAGGCGGGGGAAAGCCTTTCTTGTGAGGATATGCTGAAAAGTATCATCATTTCCTCGGCAAATGATGCCGCAGTTGCTATGGCAGAAGCAGTTTGCGGCACGGAAGAAGCCTTTGTTAAAAGGATGAATGAGCGCGCTAAAGAGCTAAATATGACAAACACAAATTTTGAAAACGTTACCGGCCTTGACGATGATACGAACAATCATCTGATCAGTGCAATGGATATTGCCATAGCATCAAGAGAGCTGATAACAAAACATCCGACTATACTGAATTACAGCTGCATCTGGATGGATTCCATACGTAACGGAGAATTCGGACTGACAAATACAAACAGACTGATACGGTTTTATAAAGGAGCTACCGGGCTGAAGACAGGATCCACTGACAAAGCCGGATTTTGTATCAGCGCTACGGCAAAGAGGGAAGAATTGCACTTGATAGCAGTGATAATGGGCAGCGAAACGAGAGATATAAGAAATGAGGCGGCAAAGGCATTATTGGATTACGGCTTTTCAAATTTTGCAATATATGAAAGTGAGAATTTGCAAAAAGAAAGACTCAACTTGCTGAAGGGAGATAAAAAATCATTTGAAATTGAAATGATACCTTTTTCTTGCCTCTTGGAAAAGAATTATAGAGACAGCGTTGAAATAAAAACAGAATATAAGGACATAATAAAAGCACCGGTAAAGAAGGGTGATATAGTAGGCGAGGCGACCTTTCTTATAAACGGTAAAAGTATAGGCAGAACCCCGATAGTTTCTTGTGAAAATGTGGGAATGCTCGGCTTTTTCGATGTTTTTCTGATGATGATTCGAAGTTTCTTTTTAACTTAAAGAAAAATTTGTTATAATTTCACTTTTTTTAAGGAAAAGTGAAATTATCTATTGAATTTTCTGTCGGATTATAGTATTATCAAAACGATGATTTATAATCGGAGGTCAGACAAATGTCTATCAAAATCAATGACAAATATATAAAGCAGTTTGTTTCTGAGGATGAATTGAATAAAATTATTCCTGAAGTTGAAGAAGCACTTAACACTGTAAAGAACAGAACAGGTGCCGGCAGCGATTTTCTCGGCTGGTATACTCGCCCTGTTGATTACGATAAGGATGAGTACGCTCGTATAAAGGTTGCAGCTAAAAAGATCCAGAATATGTGCGAGGCATTTATTGTAATCGGTATCGGCGGTTCTTATTTGGGAACCAGATCTGCACTTGATTTTATCAAGTCCAATCACTATAATAATCTTCCCAAAAATACTCCTGATATTTATTTTGCAGGTTATAGCCTTTCCTCTTCACATCTTGCAGATATTCTTGAAATTTGCGAAACAAAAGAGGTTTGTATCAATGTTGTTTCCAAATCCGGTACCACAACCGAGCCTGCGGTAGCTTTCAGAGTTATCCGTGAGTTCCTTGAGAGCAAATACGGTAAGGACGGAGCAAGAGAACGTATTTTCGTTACAACAGATAAGTCCAGAGGTAAGCTTAAAGAGCTTTCTGATAGAAACGGTTATGAGACCTTCGTTATTCCTGATGATATCGGCGGCAGATACTCTGTTCTTACAGCAGTGGGCCTTCTTCCTCTTGCTGTTGCCGGTGTTAATACTGACTCACTTCTTGAGGGTGCAGAGGACGCGATGAACGAGTATAAGGCGGGAAGCTTTAAGGATAATCCCTGCCTTCAGTATGCAGCTTACAGGAACCTCATGTACCGTAAGGGTAAGGTAACTGAGATGTTGGTGGTTTACGAACCCTTCTTCCGTATGTTCTGTGAATGGTGGAAGCAGCTCTTCGGTGAGAGTGAGGGTAAGGACGGAAAGGGTCTTCTCCCTGCATCCGTAATTTTCTCTACAGACCTTCATTCGCTCGGCCAGTATATCCAGGACGGTCTGCGTAATCTTTTTGAGACGGTAGTTGATATTAAAGAGTCAAAGCACACTATCACAGTTCCCGATGATCCCGAAAATGCTGATAGCTTGAACTATCTCTCCGGAATGAGCTTCAACAGAATCAATCACAGAGCAATGAATGCAACACTTTATGCTCACATTGACGGTGACGTGCCTAATGTGGTTATCGAGGTTCCCAACAGAAGTGAGTATTCATTTGGCCAGCTTGTGTATTTCTTTGAGCTTTCCTGTGCTATTTCCGGATACACTCTCGGTGTTAATCCTTTCAATCAGCCCGGTGTTGAAGCGTATAAAAAGAATATGTTTGCCCTCCTCGGAAAACCTGATCCTTCTCTTGATTCTCTCAAGAAGTCTCTTTCTGACAGAATGACAAATGACTGATCTTTAATATTTGCAAATAAAAGCGGTTGTATAATGCAGCCGCTTTATTTGTTTTTCGCCAAAGTGTACTTCATTTTATGCTTTAAGACAGTAAAATAAAATCTTGGGAGTTTGCTTATGCGCTTGATCCTTTTCGGTTCCTTTATTAGCCTGTAAAGCCATTCAAGCCCCAGCTTTATAAATAATTCAGGCGCTCTTTTGATGCTACCCGAGTATACGTCAAGGCTACCGCCCAATGCAAGAAAAACTTTGATATTTGGTAGATAATCCATGTTCTCGTTGATCCATGTCTCCTGGAGCGGGGAGCCGAGACACACAAATAAGACTTGTGCTCCGGATGAATTTATGATTTTCAGTGTTTCCCGATTTTCTTCTCCGACTTTTTTGTAGTAGCCGTGGCGGAAGCCTACTATATCGACGCCTTCCTTTTTGAATCTTTCCGAGCACACTTGAGAAACGCATTTATTTTTGCTGTCTCCGCAGTTCCCACCGAAGAAAAAAACTTTAAGTTTTAGCTGCTTTGATAGCTTGAGTATTTCCTCACCCAGCTCAACGCCAGGAATTTTTTCTTTAAGGGGAGTTCTGAGCATTTTAGCAGCTTTGATTATTCCTATTCCGTCGGGAATTATCAGATCTCCTGCGTTAACTATATTGCAAAAATTTTCACTTTCGATACATTGCTGTGCTATTTCCGCATTTGGAGTATAAACCGTTGTGCGCACATTTGAAAGAATTCTATCCTTGATATGCTCCAAGGCTTCTGCTTTAGTGCAGTTTGAAAATCGTACCCCGAGTATTTTTGTCGCATTTATATCCATGATCTACATAATAAAACATTTTTCAACAAAAAAAGCTGCCTTTCGGCAGCTTTTTTTAGTTGTTGGAAGCTTCAAGATAAGAAACTACATCGCCAACGGTAACAAACTTGTGAATATCATCATCGCTTACAGATACACCGAAGTTATCCTCACAGAGAAGGACGAGGTCAGCAAGCTCAAGTGAATTGATACCGAGATCCTCTACAAGCTGGGCCTCAGGTGTGATATCTGCCTCTGCGATATCAAGCTCGTTAATGAGCAGATCTTTAACTTTATCAAACATTGCGTAGTGTACTCCTTATCGTTAATTATTTAACAAGAAAACGCTTGATTTTCTTGGTAAGGGTTTTTTCAAAGTCCTCGTGTCTTATTTCAAAGCGGTTAATATGCTTGTAGGAGGGAAGAGATCTGTTGATCTGTGCAATCTCCTCTTTAAGAATGCAGCTCAACGCTGTATCGGTAGTGCCCTCGCCGACGATTTCGTAATCGGGAACGATAACTGCTGTAATGCAAACACCGTCTTCAGTATCACGGCCGATAACAACACATTCCTTAACGGTGGAAAGTCTGTAAAGATGCTCTTCCAGCTCTTCGGGATAAATGTTCTTACCGTTGGAGGCTATGATAACATTTTTAAGGCGTCCGGTGATATAGATATAACCCTTTTTGTCAATGGTGCCGATATCTCCGGTGCGGAACCAACCGTCCTCAGTGATAACAGCGTCGGTCGCTTCCTTGTTATCATAATATCCCATCATTACATTTTCACCGCGAACAAGGATCTCACCCTCTTCTCCTGTGCTGTCGGGGATCTGCTCGATCTTAACCTCAACGCCTTCAACTGCCTGACCAACGGAAGTGAAGCTTACCTTACCGGGGCGGTTAACAGAAACAAGAGGTGAGCATTCGGTTATGCCGTATCCCTGGAGAACTGTGATACCGAATGAGTAGAAATCACGAACGATCTGGGGGTCAAGGGGGGCGCCGCCTGCAACGATACTCTTGAGGTTGCCGCCGAATACAGACGTTACGTCAGAGAACATCTTTTCGCGGATATCAACTCCGGTCTTAAGGAGTGAGTTGCTGACCTTAATTGCAGTCTTGACCTTCTTTTCAAGGCCTTTGCGCTTGATCTCAGACCAGATCTTTTTATGAATAGTCTCAAGGAAAAGGGGAACAAGAACAAGCGCTGTAGGCTTGTATTCCTTGAAATAACGGGTAGCGTAACGCACACCCTCGCATATAACAATGGTAGCTCCCAGGTTGGGTCCGGAAAGCTGTACCGTTGAAAGCTCGTAAGTGTGGTGAATGGGAAGAACGGAAACGAAAACATCGTCCTTGCTGTACTGTGTGCTCTGACAGCACGCATTTGAACAGGCAATAAAATTCTTGTAGGACAGCATAACGCCCTTGCTGGTTCCCGTGGTTCCGGAAGTGAAGAGAATAGCCACCATGCGCTCAAGATCGGTGTCCTGTTCGCTGTATCTTGTATCTCCGTTTTTGATAAGTCTTGCGCCTTCTTCGAGCATTGTATCGAAGGGAAGGAGCCTGTTATCCTCAAATGTTGACTTACCGACGGGTATAAACTTTTCTATGAAGGGAAGCTTTGCAGCGGCACCTTCAACCTTTTCTGTGAGAGCGGCGGTATACACAACGGCACTGCATTCTGCGACCTTCATAAAATCAGCCATCTGGTCAGCGTCAAGCTCTCTGTCAAGAGGAACGATAACGCCACCGGTGATGATTGTTGCAAAAAACGCAGTCATCCATGCAGGATGAGTATCTCCTGTAACAGCGATGCGCTTGCCGGCAAGACCGGACTCATAGAGCATAGTGGAAAAGTTGATTATATCCTCATGGAACTGAATATATGACTTTTCCTGCATCTCACCATTATCTTTGTAAATATAAATAGCTTTCTCGCCGAAAAGCTCTGCGTTTTCGCGAAGCATCTCTTTGAAATTAACGATAGGCTTAGGCGGATCTACAGGTTTGAGATTGTTGTATGTTCTCATATTTTTTCCGTTTCTCCGGCGGATGGATTTCACTGACAAAAGCCGGATTTGGCAGTGGTTCAGCTTCTGAACAATAATTATAATACATACTAATTATACCCATCGGGAGAACAGATGTCAAGTAATATTAATATTTTTGTAATCCGAGGCATTAATTATTATGTATCGTTATGCAATAAATCACTTATTATAAAGATCGTTCTTTATCTGAGATGTGGATATCTCGGGAGTTCGCTCAAGATAAACGACCTCGCAATGATCCTTCAGAAAATCGAATTTGCCTTTCCAGTCATCACCCATTACAAAAGTATCAACATGGTATTCCTTTACGTCTGAAACCTTTTGATCCCAGTTTTCTTCCGGAATGACGAGATCAACATAACGAACCGCCTCAAGGAGTTGCTTTCTTTTTTCGTAATCGAAGTAGCATTTTTTCTGCTTCTTATTCCAATTAAACTCGTCAGTGGAAAGAGCAACAATGAGATAATCTCCGTGTTGCTTTGCGCGTCTCAAAAGGTTAATATGCCCATAGTGCAACAGATCGAAAGTGCCGTAAGTAATTACTCTTTTCATGTTTTACCTCTTTTTGGATTTTGAGCTAAGTTTACTAAATAATTATACTGTTTTTTTGATAAAAAGGCAATAGTTTGCATGAATTTAATTTTATATTGAAGTACTGTTTGTTAAAAAGTTAAAAAATTCAAATATATTGTGTTTGAATTGTAAAATAACATTGACATTTGGCGAAAATACTGTATAATATTCTTGTTGTAAAACTAAATTTAATATGCACGATTTTTGCATCTGTGCTGACAACACCGTCGAGGGCAAAGTATCGGCGGTGCTCCTCAAACATCCGGGCTTCAACTGTATATTTCAGTAACGCATTTTTGCGTTCGGATGTTCACAGGCGTCAGTTCCGAACAGGAACCGAAAGTATATCTTTGAGAAACCGTATGCTGCAGCTGCCTTTGTCTTTGGGCAGTTTGTAACACACTCTTTGCGGGGGCTGCGGTTAGGCGTTTGTGAGTTCGCGCAGAGCTGTAATACGGCTTTCGCGGTCTTGGCCGCAAAGGGGGATGCAAAATGGAAGAAATTAATAAGCTCATAGAGCTTAAAGGTATATCTGTCTCTTTTGACGGAGAAAAGGTCCTTGATGAATTGGATCTGTCTATTGCTGACGGTGAA
>SVQJ01000202.1 GCA_015065395.1 Oscillospiraceae bacterium | reverse complement strand
AATTCAAAAGAATTTTCGGAGTCTTTGTTTGTCTTGTTGTTCAATTTTCAAGGAGCTTCTCGCTTCCGCTCTTCGCGGTCAGCTTTGTTAGTATATCATTTAGTATTTCATTTGTCAAGCACTTTTTTCGATTTTTTTCTATTTTTTTCACATTTAACCTATTTGTGCATTTTTAGCATTTTCCCTGCTGCCAGTTGGTCAATTTGCATAAACGGATGTAATCTCCAAGTACTCTTCAAGACAGAGGCCGCTATCATATATGCTCTTAGCCACATCCTTGCCAAGATAACGCACGTGCCACGGCTCATACATATATCCCGTTATGTTTTCCTTATTCTTCGGATATCTGATTATGAATCCGTATTTCCAGCAATTATCCTTCAACCATTTTCCTTCTTTTGTTTCTCCGAAGGACTGCTCGAGAGAATTCAAATCAAAAGCTAGTCCTGTCTGGTGCTCGGAATGACCGGGACGTGCTGAATATCTGTCTGCTGCCGCCTGTCCGTCTCTTGCTACATAATTATTGTAGAGTGTTTGTTGCGTGGAATACGATCTGAAGCCCGATATCATATACAAAGTGATGCCATCTTTTGCCGCTGCACTTATCATTTCATCAAGAGCAGCCTTAGCTGAGGGATCTATTCCCGGATTATAGGTAGAAGGCAATGAGTAGCTTTTGTTTGCTATAAGTATTCCGTTTATATATGTAGGCTCTTCACTCACCTTAATTACCTTAACCTTCACTTGCGCCTCAGCGTCCGGATTATCCGCCGAGGTTACGGTAACAACACATTCTCCCACTTTAACGCCCGTGATTTTACCGTAATGATTTACTACAGCAACACTCTCATCACTGCTCTTCCAAATTTCACTCTTGTCAGCAGCCTCCTCAGGAAGCATAGTTACCCAAGGCATATCCGATTCACCGACCTTGATACTGATTTCATACTTATCAAGAGTTATACTTCCCACATGGACCTTACCGTCATCAGGTACAGCTGCAGTTGTATCGTCATTAGTAGTATCTTTCAGCGTTTCGTCAGCCTCGGTGGTATCGGCTTCGGGGGACTTCTGCTCCTCTTCTGTTTCTTTATCAAAGGTATCATCGGGGGAAAGCATGGATTGCTTTGCACAGGAAGCAAGCGCCAGAAGCATTGCCGTTATAACAAATAATATTCTTACTGATCTTTTCATATTTTTTCCTCTGTTTACAATGACATTATACGGTCTATAACTTCGCTTATACGGTATACCTTTCTCTCTGCAGACTGCCATACAGCCTCAGGTCCGTTAGCCATGGCATTACCATGATAGGCAGAAAGCATCCGCATATCGTTATAGTTATCACCAACGGTATATATTTTCTCATTTTCTATACCGTACATTTTTGCAACACGCCCCACAGCCACTGCCTTATCCATCCCTGCGGGCGGCATATCTATAGCTCGGTTATTCTGCAACGGGGTTATAATATGAGCATACCCTTTTTCAAGTTTACGCGTTACCTCCGCTGCCTCCTCTCGAGAACCAAAACCAACATTTATACTGGTATATGTAGGATACTTCATTGCCTCCTCAAGGCTAATAGTGTCCATCGGCTGTTCATCTCCGCCGATATCCACACTTAGGGACAGCTTTCCGATATCAAGTCCCAAATACCTTCCTTTAACGCTTCTGAAGAATTCACACAATTCAGATAAGCTCTCGGTGCTTATCCTAATATCATACACGGGAGTCTCATCGGGATATGCACAATATGCGCCACTCATCAAAACAAAAAGATCCATATCATGAAAATCCATTTCATTAAAGACTTCTATGGCGCTGTTATAGCTTCTGCCGGAAACAACTACAAATTTATTTCCGGCTTCGCGAAACCGTCTGATAGCTCGGCGGTCTTCATCGTATATCCTCCCAATATCGCTCCAAAAGCATATAGTGTTATCAAAATCACTTGCAAGTAAATATTCTGACATAATTTCACCCTATCAACCACAAACAAGAAAAGCTCCTATTCGAATGGCATACCCCTCAGACTCCTGATCCTTGATGCTGCTTACTCTGAGACGAAGGATGTGCTCCCCTCTTTTCATATCATCGGTCAGCATCATCCTATGTGCGCGATCAAAATTCTTACAGTAAAAATCCCATGAAGAAGCTGACTTCCACTCTCCGCCGTCTACGGAATACTCAATATTTCCGGAATCCTTGGCCATCATCCAATATATGCCGAGTTTTATTCCGAAAAATTTGAAGGTAAGCTGTGCTCCCGGCGTTTCTGATTGGTAAAAATGAGGATATCGGCCACAAAGAGAGCTCTCAACAAACGTCCAATCACCTGTGTACTCAGCATTTCGCGAATCCTCCAGATGAGCACCAACATAGGAACTATCACCAAACAGGGGAGAAGGCAGCACTCTTGCCACAGGCTCATTACACGGTTCGGAAAGGATCTTCTCAAGCTTTTCCTGTACCACTGAAGCGTATATTCCGTAGCCCTCATCGTTAGGATGAACGGTATCAACAGTATATGTATTCCAATCTCCTCCTGCTTTGGCGGTCTCACGTCTGAGAACCTCGCCCATGTCTATCTGCAGTACATCTCCGTAATAAAAGGCTACCGCTCCATGAGCAGTTCTGCTTTCCACCACATTCGCATCCCCCATAAAATCGTCCATGCTTTGTATCATTGTATAAACGACAACAATATCGCAAAAAGGATTGGCAAGCCATATTTTTCTGAATATAGATTCACAATTATTCACAAGAGGTAAAAAGCTGTCCTCAAAATCATTGCAGGAAAACTCAAAAAAAACAAGATCAGGCTTTCCTGATAAAAGATCTCTTTCACAGCGAAAGACACCAAGATCGCTTCCTGTACCGCCGATCGCGGCGTTGATCTCATTTATCGTGCTATGGGGATACTTCTCCCGAAGCCACTCGGTGGTGAGACTTCTCCAGCATTTTGAAGGATCGGAAGCCCCGGCACCCTCGGTGATGGAGCCTCCGAAATATCCTACAGTTAAATCTTTTTCCTTTGTCAGCTTATAAACAGTATTATTCAACATAATATGCCTCACACAACGAAGTTTGCATATATTTTAGCACATTTGAAGTGAAATTGGAAGCATTTTATCAAAATCTCCATCACATAAGTCTTTTATTCGACGGATTATCGAGTATTTCTCCGTTTTCGGAAAATCTGGAACCATGACATGGACACTCCCACGTGCGCTCCTCGGAATTCCATTTCAAAGTGCACCCCATGTGAGGACACCGTTTTTTTGCAGGTGTTACAAGATTTTT
>SVQJ01000201.1 GCA_015065395.1 Oscillospiraceae bacterium | reverse complement strand
AGGCCGAGTTTTATGAGGTTTGCGAAAAATTCTCGATTCCCTATCCCGATACCGTCGTCCTTTGTGCCACTCCCGAGGAAAGCGATGTAAGCGAAGAGAAGCTTGGTTTTTCATATCCCATAGTTATCAAGCCATCCTCAAGCGTTGATTATTGGAAATTCCCCTTTGACGGTATGAAAAAGGTATATTTCGCAAAGGACCCCTCCGACAGCGTTAAGATCATTTCAGATATCTACGCATCCGGATATCCGGATAAGATCATCCTGCAAAAGCTTATACCCGGAGGAGACTCCCACATGAGAGTGCTCACCGCTTTCTCCGATAAAAATGCAAGGGTGCGCGCTATGTGCCTTGGACACACTATGATCGAAGAGCACACCCCCAAGGGGCTGGGCAATCACGCTGCCATCGTCACCGAGCCTGTGAAGGATTACGCCTTCAGCGAAAACATCAAAAACATGCTGGAAGCTCTCGGATATACCGGCTTTTCCAATTTTGATATCAAATATACGGGCGAGGGTGATGATTTCAGAGTTTTCGAGATCAACCTGCGCCAGGGCAGAAGTAATTTCTACGTTACCTCCTGCGGCATGAATATCGCACGTCTTGCGGTTGAAAAATGGGATGACAACAAGGATGACTGCACTCTCAATGAGAATGTTCATTTCTGGCATCACGTTCCAGCCGGCGTTGCCTTTGAATACACAGAGGACAAACAGCTTGTTGAAAAAGCAAAAAAGCTTAAAAGTCAGGGCAAGAGTACCTGTTCTCTTAAATACAAATTCGACACCTTTATGAATCCTCTGCGTGCCGTTTGCGTTTTTGAACAGCTGCGCAGACAAAAGAAGAAATTTGCAACCTACTATCCCAAAAAAGAAAACTGATGTATAAACCAAAGCTGACGAAAGTGTGGTGTTCCAAATGAACCGCAAGCCATTGCTTGGCATCGTGGGAGGTCTCGGTCCTCTTGCAAGCGCATATTTTTACGAGCTTATCACCCTGCGCACAAAAGCAGAAAAAGACCAGGACCACATAGATATTATCCTCTCCTCCCGCGCCTCGACCCCGGACAGAACAGCCTACATAACCAAGAAAAGCGATGATTGTCCCTTACCTTACATGATAGAGGACGCGGTGCGTCTGGAAAAATACGGCGCGGATGCACTGGTTATTCCCTGCAATACCGCTCACTATTTTCTCGAGGAGGTGCGCCACAGCGTTTCCATTCCCGTCCCCAGCATAATTGAGGAAACATCTGCATATCTGAAAAAAGCGGGCTACAAAAAAGCGGGTATTATGGCTACGGCCGGCACGGTCTCCTCAGGTTCATATCAGGAACAGCTTTCCTCCTTCGGACTGGACTACGCCGTTCCGGATGAAAAATATCAGGAATATTTACACGATCTTATCTACGGAAGCGTAAAGAAGGGCGAAAAGCCCAATCTTTATAAGTTTTATGCCATAGCCGAGCATCTTATCCAAAAGGGCTGCGACAAGCTTATTCTCGGATGCACCGAGCTTTCCGTTATAAATCGGGATATCGGCGGAGATAAGATATTTATTGACTCCCTTGAGGTTCTTGCCCACTGCGCTATTACCCTTTGCGGACACGAGACCACAGGCTTTCCCGAAGAATTTGATCTGTAATATTATCAAGGTGGCAATATGAAGCTTTCCGATCTTATAAAGAGTATCCCCTGCGAGGGCAGCGGAGATATTGAAATTGAAAGAATAGAATACAATTCATTGAAATCACAAAAGGGCGATCTGTTTGTTTGCCTTCCCGGAGCAAGACGCGACGGCCACGATTATGCTCCGAGAGCTTATGAAAACGGTACCCGTGCCTTCCTTTGCGAGCGAAGGCTGGATCTTCCCAATGATGCGATCCAGATAATCACCAAAAACACTCGCAGTGCTTTGGCCGCCATCAGTGCTGAGTTTTACGGGCATCCTGCCGACCGACTGCACATAATCGGTATCACGGGCACAAAGGGCAAGACCACCACCGCATTGCTAACCGCAGCGATCCTGAACGGTGCAGGAAAGAATTGCGCTTACATCGGTTCAAACGGAGTTATTATAAACGGAAAACGCACTGAGACCGTGAACACCACCCCCGAAAGTCTCCAGCTTCACCATTATTTTCACACAATGGTGAGAGAAGGCGTGGAATACGCGGTGATTGAGGTTTCCTCCCAGGCTCTTATGCATCACAGAGTAGACGGGATCCCCTTTGAAGTGACCGCCTTTACCAACCTCTCCCCTGACCACATCAGCCCCGAGGAGCACGCAACCTTTGAGGAATACAGAGATGCAAAGAAAAGACTTTTTGACCTTTATCCCTCGGAATGTGCGGTTTACAATGCCGATGACCCCGCCTCTGAATATATGCTCTCCTCCTACAAGGGCAAAAAGCTCTCCTTTGCCATAGGTTCAAGTGCTGATTTCTGTGCTGCCGAACCTGAAATGTACCGAAGCGAAACCTCCCTCGGTATTGAATTCAACTGCGAATCAAACGGCAGTGCTGTCCCCGTGCGCCTGATGTCGCCGGGATATTTCAGCGTCTATAACGGGCTTATGGCCATTGCCATTTGTTCGCATTTCAATGTCACCCCACACTTTAGTGCATCCGTGCTCGCACGTACCCCTGTTCAGGGCCGATTTGAAATAGTTGAGGGCACTCCGGGAATAACCTTTATCGTGGATTATTCCCACAACGGCTTCAGCCTTACAAGCGCACTTGAGACCCTTCGGGCATACGAGCCCAAAAGAATAATATGCGTTTTCGGAAGCGTTGGCTCAAGGACTCAGTGCCGCCGCGCAGAGCTGGCTCAGGCGGCATCGAAGGGCGCCGACTACTCTATTATTACATCCGACAACCCGGATTTTGAAACGCCGGACAATATCATAAGCGAGATAGCCTTTCACATGATGGACGGCGCTGAATTCGAATGCATAACCGACAGACACGAGGCTATAAGAAAAGCAGTCAGTATCGCACGCGAAGGTGATATCGTCCTCTTCGCAGGCAAGGGACATGAGACATATCAGCTCATTTGCGGGCAAAAGGTGCCCTTCTGTGAAAGGGATATTATCGAAGAGGCTTGCGCCTCCCTTGCTCTTAACTGAATTTAATACAGATATGGATTGAATTATCAATAAAAAAGCGATTTCAAAATTCTAAAAATCGCCGCAGAAAGTACTGTGACTTAAAACAAGAAAGCGCACAAAATGAACAAGTTCATTTTGTGCGCCAGGCTGTCGAAAAAGGCGCAGACCGCCCTATAGGCAAGTTAAAGAGAGCAAGTAACATCTCTTACATCTGAAAAGG
>SVQJ01000200.1 GCA_015065395.1 Oscillospiraceae bacterium | reverse complement strand
CTGCGAGAGCCGCGAGAACTTCGCTGACAAGATCGTCAATATACAGAAGCTCCAGTTCAATCGAGGGATCACTGACCGTTATTGGCAGATCATTTGCAGTATTGTGGCAGAATGTAGCAACGGCGGAGTTGTAGTTAGGTTTGCACCACTTCCCAAACAGATTAGGTAAGCGATAAACGAGCACTTTAACCCCTGTTTCGTCGGCATATTTGAAGAGTATATCCTCGCCCGTCTTTTTGCTTCGGCCATACTCGCTGTCGTATCTACCGATGAGAGTAGCCTGTACGGAGGAAGAGAGAAGGACAGGGCATTTGTTGTTGTGCTTTTTCAGTAGTTCAAGCAGAGATGAGAGAAAATCCGCGTTACCTCGCATAAAATCATCAGTATTGTAGGGACGGTTGACTCCCGCAAGATTGATCACGAAATCCGCTTTTTCTTCCGCAGCTTCAAGAAGCGAGTCAGGAGAATCTATATCGTACAGATAGAGTTCTTCAACAGTCAGCTCGGGATGAGTCCTGTCCTTGCCGTCTCTGATGCATTTTAGAGCGCTTGCGAGATTTTTACCAACAAATCCGCTTGCACCTGTGATAAGAATGTTCATGTTTACCACCGTAGTCGTAAAATTCGGTTTATTTGAAATTAAAATCAAGCCCGACAAAATTCAGCTCGCGTTGGTAGTCTGAAATCTTGCCATCGTCGATACTATTCATACGATTAACGTAATGTTTTAGTTTATTTTTTGTGAAAAGACGTTTGAAGAAATGAACAGGCCAAAGAATCGGAAGCAATAGTGGAACTTTTTCTAGTACAGGATAAAAACCCCTCATCACTTCTAGTGACGGAAATAGCGAACGAAGTAAACGTCTGCGCTTGATTTTGCAGGCGTTTAGATTTGATTTTGACTCCTTAAGCGCAGATGAAACAAAACTTGTCTGAGCTCTGCCATATTTGCCGCTGCTAAAGACTGTCTCGGTTATGAAATCTGTAATATTGTCACTCGCACCGTCACCAAACCAGCATTTTAGTGTGCGCTCAATATTATCAAAGAACTTGTCAAGCTGCAATTTGGAAAGCTCAGTGATAATATATTCTCGGTTCATATCTCTGTGGGCTGATCCATATACCCATAAATCAGTCATATGACGCAGTCCAATGCCGCTGTCTCTGTAATGCTTGGCAAAATGAGTGAAGATATAAATGAATTCGTCCTCATTTGTCATGGAATACCTTTCGGTTGCATCATCCTTTATTTTTGCGAGATTCCACCCGTCACCGAAATAGGCATAGTAATCTTTGTTGTATGAGGGAATAAGTCGCTTGTGAAGTTCAACATGCAGGGAAGGCTTGTTCCAAATCAGTTCGTGATCACTTTCCGCTCCCTCATCAAATCCCAGCTCCAACATTAATGGCTTTATCAAGTCACTGTATTGCTGAGGGCTGATAAGGATGTCAGCATCTCCCATCATACGCATCTCGGGAGTAGGATATAATGGCTTGAGATTGACCCCTTTCAGAGGCATGTACTTGATATTATGCCTGTCAAATGCATCCAATAACTTTGTTAGCTCAGCACGCTGCTTTTCGTCTGCCATGATGCTCTGACAAACCACAGTAAATGCACGCTGTACTGTTTCCGGAGCTGTGTCCACACCGCATTTACGTGCTCCATAGTAAACAAGAGGGGTGATTCCGTGCTTTTTTGCGGTATCAAAAGCGGAAGTGAGATCAAAATCTGCGGGCAACTCTTGGCCCAGCCCGGTCAGAGCACTTCTAATGAGCAATATGATCCCGCGTTGTTGTTTAGTCATCTTTTTCTCCGTGAAAATCAGTGATTATTTAGCCGGGACAGCTCGTCCTTTATGTAGTCGAGAGCAAGCAGCTTGTCCTTGACACCGTCAACATCGAGTATCGTCGTGTTGTTGGAGTTAAACTCTGTGAGCACATTTCTCTTGGTATCTCCGCTGGTGAAGTATTTATCATAATTGAGATCACGCTTGTCTGCGGGTACGCGGTAGAAATTGCCCATATCAACAGCATGAGCGCATTCCTCGTTGGTCAGCAGCGTTTCATACATCTTCTCGCCGTGGCGGATTCCGATAACCTTGATGTCGTCTTTTTTGCCACCGAAGAGCTCACAAACAGCCTGTGCCTGTGTTCCGATGGTACACGCAGGAGCCTTCTGAACAAGAATATCACCGCTTTCTCCATGTTCAAAAGCAAAGAGAACAAGATCAACAGCCTCGTCAAGTGACATTATAAAGCGAGTCATTGTGGGATCGGTGACCGTAATAGACTGCCCCTGCTTGATTTGTGAGATCCAAAGAGGAATTACCGATCCGCGGGAGCACATAACGTTGCCGTATCTGGTACAGCAGATCTTCGTCTTTTCCGGAGAGACCGTGCGAGACTTTGCAACGATAACCTTTTCCATCATCGCCTTTGACGTGCCCATAGCGTTAACGGGGTATGCAGCCTTGTCGGTGGAGAGGCATACTATGTTGCTGACTCCTGCTTCTATAGCGGCGGTGAGTACATTCTCTGTGCCAAGCACATTGGTTTTAACAGCCTCAATAGGGAAGAACTCACAGGAAGGCACCTGCTTCAGCGCAGCGGCATGGAAAATGAAATCTACTCCGTGCATAGCGTTGCGAACAGATTGAATATCGCGCACGTCACCAATGTAAAAGGAGAGCTTATGTGCATATTCAGGCATTTTTACCTGAAACTCGTGGCGCATGTCGTCCTGCTTTTTCTCGTCGCGGGAGAAAATTCGAATCTCTTTTATATCAGTTTTGAGGAACCGATTGAGCACAGCATTGCCAAAGCTGCCCGTACCCCCGGTAATCAGTAGTGTTTTGTTAGTGAAAAGTGACATGAGTAACTCCTGAGTATTATATTGTGTGATTTACTTTTTTAATATGATTTTACGCTCATTTGGAGATAATCCCAAGTAAAATAATGTAATAGAATAGATTATTACAATTAATAGTCCTTTAGTTATTATTGAAATCCAACCTGTTGCTGTAAAACAATGATTTATTATGATTCCAGTTATCAATGCTATTGTTAAAGGTATCATTAATCGCAGATAACATTTTCTGATGAATTCAAATACATTCACACCAGCATACTTATGATGTGCGATCAGATAGGCGATGTTTCTTATTGAATACGCAATAAAAATTGAAAAACAAGATCCAATCATGCCGAAAACTGATGATAAAGCTAACGATAGGACTATATTAACGATACCAACGATTATTGTTATTATTACTTACTCTTTTTACTGTTAATTCATATTCAAACTCTGTTCCATTTGATGTTTGTAGCTTTAT
>SVQJ01000199.1 GCA_015065395.1 Oscillospiraceae bacterium | reverse complement strand
TACTGGGGCTGTGCAGGTGCCTGAGGCTCTACGGGTGCATTGTACTGGGGCTGTGCAGGTGCCTGAGGCTCTACGGGTGCATTGTACTGGGGCTGTGCAGGTGCCTGGGGCTCTACGGGTGCATTGTACTGGGGCTGTGCAGGTGCCTGGGGCTCTACGGGTGCATTGTACTGGGGCTGTGCAGGTGCCTGGGGATGAACAGGGGCTCCTACGGGAGAGCCGCATCCGGAACAAAAGCCGGCACCGGGTTGTAATTCATTACCGCATTTAGGACAGAACATAAGTATTCTCCTTATCTATTTTATAAAATTACTTTACTATTAAAAAGCAAATGCTGTGGGAATGGCATACCACTCACCGTCGATCTTGGCGCAAAGCACGCTGGCGTCGCCTTCCTTACCGTCACACTCGTAGCTGATATCCACGACGGCGGCAGAATCGAGATCCGAGACGTATTTCTCACAGCCAAGTGCTTTGAAAACCTCTTTGACCATATCCTTTGCCTTTTTCTCGCTGGTATCATCATCTACCTCGGACTTTACGATCTCGGCATTCAGATCCTCGATCTCATCCTCATCTACGTTGGCAAGCATTTTAAGTGTCTTAACCAGCTTTTCTCGATCAAGCTCCTTCATACCAAACTGCTTTTTGGCTATCGCTTTCACCAAAAAATCGGGCATGGTATCCAAAGTCTCTTCAAAATCGTAGGTTCTGACTGCTACCACGTAATCCTCCGCGGTTTCAACGGGGGTATCCATCAGGTTCAAAACGATGCAAATAGCGGCAACTACGATCACCGCGACCAGAGCAAGAACTGCTACCCAAATGATCTTTTTCTTATTTTTTGCAACGGACTCCTCTTGCGCGGGAGCTTGCGATTGCTGCGGAGCTTCTACCGTGGCGCCGCAAACGGCACAAAAGGTTGCACCAGATTGCAGAGGATTTCCGCAATTGGGACAAAGCATAATCATTCTCCTTTCAAAAAGTATATTTTGCTTTACTGCATTCTAGCACACTTTTCGTCACAATTCAATAGATACCGCCAAAAAAATTAACTGTTTGTGAATAAAAAGACCCGCGGTCCTTGCGAACCACGGATCTTTGGAAAAAACGCATTTGTTTAATCAAGAACGTACCACTTGCCAGAGATCTTAGCGCAGAGAATGGTTAATTCTCCATCCTCATCATCAACCTCAGCACCAACGGTTACGAACATAGCATCATCAACATTCTTATATTCTTCGTAGCAGTCAATACCCTTCAAGAAGTCCTTAACTACATCCTTCGCCTTGACCTTATCATCGCCTTTTCCTTTGGTCTCTTTAGCTTCAACCTCGATGAACTCTATTTCAACGTCGTCATCTTTTTCCCAATTACGAGACTTTTCAATCTTGCGGATCAGCTTATCCTTGTCGTACTCTTTCATATCGTACCGTTCGTCAGCCATGTACTCAAGATAGAACTTGGGATAAAGATCGAGCTCCCCCTCAACGTCTTCGGTAACAAATGCCTCAACGTAAGCCTTTGCCACTTTTTCGGCAGAGCTGTGAACGGAGAAGATGGAGCTGAACAGAACGATCAGGAGGATCACTGCTACCAGTGCACCTGCACCGATCATGAGCATCTTCTTGTTCTCAAGGATGCCTGCAAGGGGGTTGGCTTTCTTTGCTTCTGCAGCGGGAGCTGCAGCTGCGGGCTGCTGATTTACTGCGGTACCGCAAGCAGCACAGAAGGTTTCATTGGGCTGAATGGTGTTTCCACATTTGGGACAAAACATTGTAATTCTCCTCTCAAAAGGTATAATATTTGGGTGACCATATTTTAGCACACTTTATTTTATAATGCAAGTGTTTTTTCGATAAAATTTAACTTTTTATGAATGTTTTTGAAAAATCCCGAAAGCTTTCGGTCCTCCATATCGGGATCCGGTTCAAGACCGCTTATTAAAACTTTAAGCAGATCTGCTTCATATCTATCCTATGCGAATTAAGAAGCAAAGGTCACAGGTTTAAAGCACGTCGGGCTTGGGAACGCCCAAAATTGCGTACAACCGGTTCACGTCGTGCTGAGAAAGCCCCGCGCCGATGGCGGTATTCAGAACCTCCCTGTAATTGGGGGAGGTGATCAAAAACTTTCTCTGAAAATAGTCGTACTTAATATACGCAAGGAAGTAGTAATAAATGCCCTTGGGCTCGATCATCAACGCCGCGTTGATATACTCCAGGATCTTATTGATGGTAGGTCTTTGGTGCAAAAACGCCTTCTGCCCCTTCAAAAGACAGATCGCCGCATAGAAAAAGGTTTCGGAATTATCGAAGTTATCCTCCATTGCCTTTTCAAAAACGGGCAACGCCTTGTCGTACAGCTTCAGCTTCAGATAGCACATTGCAAGAGAGTTGTTCAAGCCTTGGTGGTCGGGGTTTTCCGCCAAAGCTTGGCGATAAGTACCCGCCGCTTTGTTGACCTGGGGCATCGGCATATCATATACGCTGTTGAACGTAGAAATGATAATGGGGCTGTCACAGTATTCACACTTTTTCTGATCGGTAGTCACAGGGGCTCCGCACTTGGGGCAGTTCATTGAAACGACGGTTTGTGCCATAGCAATTCCTCCGATGAAACGTTTTTGGGCTTTTGCCGATTTGACTCCCACATTTTATCACAAAACGCGTATTTTCGCAACATATATTTCACAGATTCCGCCTTTTTCGACAGAAAACATTCTTTTTTTCTTCGTGACTTCCTACAATTCGGGACAGTTTTTTTATCAAATAAAGATATGGAAATTCTTCCGATTCCGTGTTATAATAGGGGTGCGCGTTATTTTGACGAAAGATATTCAAATTCACAGGAGGATCTAAGATGAAAAAAGTCCTTACCTTTTTCTCGGCGGCTTCGCTTTTGCTGACCGTTCTTTCCTTTCCCGCCTTTTCGGCAGAATATCAATACGAGACCCCCGTAGAGCCCGCACTTTGGGCAGAACCCGAATTCGGAACCGACCACGCCTACTCCTTCGCCTTCGTGGGAGATCCCCAATATCTTTCCATCGGCGATTATTATCAGGGAACCAAAAAAATGGATCAGCTGTTCGGAAGCATAGCGGATACTGCCGAGGAGCGAAAGCTGGAGCACGTTTTCGTTTTGGGTGACATTACGGACAAGGGATACAACAACGATGCAAACCTTGCTCACACCTATTGTGATCCACCCGTAACGGGAGAGTGGGAAACGGCTCAGAAAGCGATCTTTCAGCTGAACGAAGCAGGAGTCCCCTATTCCCTTTGCCGCGGCAATCACGACGACTATATGATGGACGATTATTTCAACGTTCCCACCT